>DPWF01000002.1:2123-4199 GCA_003526435.1 Chitinophagaceae bacterium
TTGTTTTGGGAGTGCAAAAATAGGTGAAATAAAAAAACAGCCAAATTTTTTATTATTCTTTTTATTCGAATTACTCACATTCAACTGTTTATAAGTAAATCAATCCTGTATTTTTGTTACTTAATTCATGCAAATATGTCTCAATTCCTCAACAAAGTGGTAGTCGTAACCGGTGGATCGGAAGGTATTGGTAAAGCATTGGTAGAAGCATTTTTACAACAGGGAGCCAAAGTAGCCACTTGTGGAAGGAATTATGATAAATTATACCAGTTGCAGTCAACACATAGCGGACAGCCATTACTTATTCATACAGCCGATGTGAGTAAGGAACAGGATTGCAGACAATTCATCGATCAGGTTATTAAATCTTTCGGCACCATCGATATATTGATCAACAATGCAGGAGTATCTATGCGGGCATTGGTAGAAGATGTGGAACTGGATACCATCCGTAAGGTAATGGACATTAATTTCTGGGGAACTGTATNNCTGCCCTATATCATCAAAAATAAAGGGACGATAGTAGGTGTTTCATCCATAGCCGGCTACCGCGGATTACCCGGCAGAAGTGGTTATTCTGCTTCCAAATTTGCAGTGCATGGCTGGCTCGAGGCCTTACGTACAGAACTGCTTGACTCTGGTGTAAATGTAATGTGGGTATGCCCTGGGTTCACCAGTTCGAATATCAGAAATGCAGCATTGAACAAAACCGGACAATCACAGGGGGAGTCGCCAATGGATGAGGGTAAAATGATGAGTTCAGAAGAATGTGCACAACACATCATCAAAGCCATTGTAAAAAGGAAACGAACCATCATACTCACTTTTACCGGAAAAGAAACCGTATTCCTGAATCGTTTCTTCCCATCACTGGCCGATAAACTCGTACGCAAGTTTTTCTTCAAAAACGGAGCGCTGGTGAAATAAGAACGCCATCCTTACGTTAATTAGGCGGCATGCCCATTGTAACGTTGACAACTGATATAGGACAGCGCGATTTTCTTGTTGGCGCTATCAAAGGACAGTTCCTGCAACTGGACCCTACGGTTAATATATGTGACATCACCCATTATCTGCCACAAACCAATTTTCCGCAGGCATCCTATATCTGCGCCAATGCATTCAAACATTATCCCTCCGGTACTTTTCATGTAGTGATCGCCAACCTCTATGAAAGCCCCATCAAATATTTGCTAATGGCGAGGTATCAGCAGCAATACATTATTTGTGCCGACAATGGTTTGCTCACCATGATTACCGGTGAAAAACCAAAAGAAATGGTGACCATTGCTTTAAGTAATGTTCATAACCTGCTGCAAATCACATCTGCTGTAGCGGTGGCAGTCAATACGGTATCTAAAACAGGTCAGTTAAACAGCGTAGGACAACCCATAGAAGCCATCGACGAAAAATACCCACTCAGGCCCACAGTTGGTCCAGACTGGATAGAAGGGCAGATCCTGTTTATTGATCAGTTCGAAAATGTGGTCATTAACATAACAGAAACAGAGTTTAATGAACACCGAAAGGGCAGGGGTTTCAAAATTGTATTCAAGCGCAATGAAGTCATAGAAACCATCAGTAAAAGTTATGCATCTGTTCCGGAAACCGAGAAACTGGCCTGGTTTAACTCGGCCGGGTACCTCGAGATAGCACTCCGAAACGGTAATATGGCTGGTCTTTTTGGTCTCCAGGGGTTTAATGAAGAGCTTCAGAAAGCCCCATCTGTTGATACCAGTTGGTTTTACCAGACCGTCAGGGTATTTTTTGAGGGGTAAGGAAAAAAGAGTCATTACTGACTCTTCACGCTCCTTTTAAGCGATAGTACCAAAAANNAGCAACCTTTGAACTTTATCTTTTCACTTCTTTCCAGTATTTTCGCATCCGCAACGGCGTAAGCCGGTATTCTTCTAATCATCAATATTTTTTATGGCATACGACTTAATCGTAATTGGCAGTGGTCCGGGTGGTTATCCGGCAGCTATTCGTGCCTCACAGCTTGGCTTTAAAGTAGCAATCATTGAAAAAGAAAGTCTGGGTGGTGTTTGTCTGAACTGGGGTTGTATTCCCACAAAG
>DPWF01000002.1:4310-8194 GCA_003526435.1 Chitinophagaceae bacterium
ATGAAAAAGAATAAAATTGATGTGATCATGGGGTATGGCAAAGTACAATCTAAAGGGAAAGTAGAAGTAACTGCTGCTGATGGAAGCAAGCAGGTACTGGAGGCAAAATATATTGTGATTGCCACAGGTGGCCGCAGCCGCGAATTACCCAACCTCAAACAGGATGGTAAAAAAGTAATCGGTTACCGTGAAGCCATGGTATTACCCGAGCAACCCAAAAGCATGATCATCGTTGGTAGTGGTGCCATCGGAGTTGAATTTGCTTATGTGTACAACAGCATGGGAACCAAAGTAACCATCGTTGAATTTATGCCACGTATTGTTCCGGTAGAAGATGAAGACATTTCAAAGGAACTGGAAAAGAACTATAAAAAACAGGGTATTGAAATTATGACCAATGCTTCTGTTGAATCGCTCGATACAAGTGGTACCGGTGTAAAAGCACAGGTAAAAAAACAGGATGGATCAATCGTTACCCTGGAAGCTGAAGTTGTATTAAGTGCTGTTGGTGTGGTAGCAAACATTGAGAACATTGGTCTGGAAGAAAATGGTATCAAAACAGAGAAAGGTAAAATTGTGGTAGATAAATACCAGCAGACATCTGTTCCCGGTATTTATGCTATAGGTGATTGTTCACCCGGACAGGCATTGGCACACGTAGCTTCAAAAGAAGGTATCAATGCAGCAGAACATATGGCTTACCTGGAAAAGAAACACCATCACTTACCGGAAGCCATCGATTATAATAATATTCCGGGTTGTACCTATTGTACACCTGAAATTTCAAGCGTTGGTTATACAGAGAAAGCTGCTAAAGAAGCCGGTTACGAAATCAAAGTAGGTAAACTGCCATTTGTTGCGAGTGGTAAAGCAACAGCAGTGGGTGCAACCGAAGGTTTTGTAAAAGTAATCTACGATGCAAAATACGGTGAGTTCTTAGGCTGTCATATGATTGGTTACAATGTAACAGAAATGATTGCAGAAGCCGTAGTGGCCCGTAAACTGGAAACCACTGCACATGAGATCCTCAATGCCGTTCATCCTCACCCAACCATGAGTGAGGCGCTGAAAGAAGCTACTGCAGCGGCTTATGGTGAAGCGATAGATATCTAAGAAATGTCGGATGTCTGATGGCAGATGTCTGATTCGAATGAATACATAGAAAAAATGCCGGACTTTGTTCCGGTATTTTTTTTACTAAATGTCTTTGCGGTGAGATCATTCGAGTAAATTCACCGCAGCGAACAAGAGGTAAGGGAGGTTTCGCAGAGGGGTTGATTAGTTGTCGGGTTTTTTAGCAAATCCAATCATATTTACATCCACCAGTTCGAGTGATTTTACCATGTCTTTTACCGTGTCTTTGTATTTCTTGAAATGGGAAGTAAGGATATGTTTATTGTAAGCGGCAGTGTCGGCATAAATTTCAAGAATGGTGATGGTTGATGGGTCTTTTTTACCTGCTACCGCATAATAAGTTAATACACCGGGTTCAAGTGCAATGGCCGCTTTCATTTGTGTGAGCAGTGCTTTATTGTATGCTTTTAATTGGGCAGGATCAACTTTAATTTTTGCAAGTCGTACCATCTGATCCGTTTTTTGTGCCTGTAAAGTTGTGGCAGGAAGTATGGTAACAACGATTGCCAGTAAAAGAAAGAAGAGTGGGTTGGTAATATGAAAATAGGGAACAGTCTGATGGGGTTTCATAGTGAATTATTGTAATGATCTGTATTCAGTTGGTGATACCCCCGTTTTTTGTTTGAACAAACGGGTAAAATGCTGTGGGTATTTAAACCCTAAATGATAGGCCACTTCAGCAATTGATTGATCAATATTGAATATTCTCTCTTTTGCCAGATCAATCACTTTTTCTTGGATATATTCCTGCGCTGTTTTTCCGGTTTCCTTTTTAATCAGGTCACCAAAATAGCTGGAAGATAAATGCAGCTCGCCTGCAAAGTAGGCAACAGAAGGCAGGCCAAACTGTTGTGGTTTATTTGTCTGAAAATAATCTTTTAATAAAGTTTCAAATTTTTCTAACACACCCTGATGAGGTTTCTCTCTGGTAATGAACTGTCTGTCATAGAAACGTTCACAGTAGTTGAGGAAGAGTTCGATATTGGATACAATCAATTTTTTACTGTGTTTATCTATGGCACGTTCCAGTTCGTATTCAATTTTTGAGAAACAATCCAGTATAATCTTTCTTTCGCGGTCAGATAAATGAAGTGCTTCATTCGACTGGTAACCAAAAAAATGATAATCCTGTATATGTCTTCCAAGTGGAGTGCCATGAATCAGATCGGGATGAAACACCAATGCATACCCTTTTGGCTGGTATATTTCTCCATTGCTTTTAACGCCTGCAACCTGCCCGGGTGAAATAAACACCAGCGTACCTTCCTGGTAATCGTAGGTATGTCTTCCATACATCAGATCACCGCATTTTACATCTTTCAGGAAAATGGTATAGAATCCAAAATACATACGCGATCCGGTCCTGGGATCAGCTTTCGACAGGTCAACTACACTTACCAATGGGTGCAGTGTTTCAATGTTGTTAAACGTATTGTATTGATCAACGGTTTCAAAGCGCCGGATGATATCTTCCATCACAGATTGTTTAATTCAGTCAAATTTACAGTTTTAGCAACCTGTTGCAGATACTGCACAGTACAATCCGGAATTATGGTCAGAGAAACCGTAAAATGTATAACTGAAGGCTTTTAATTAGAATGATCTTTGTTTAGGATGAGTATACACTGTCTCAGTGGGTCAGGAAACATTTTTCGGGAAAGAGAAGTGTACAGTTATTTCATCTTCCTGTGATCAAACTTTAAAAGTAAATACTTTAAATATGAAAAAATACCTTCTGAGTCTCTGCTTATCAATTGCCTGCTCACCAATGCTGTATGCACAGCAAAACAACGTGTTACCTTCAGGTACCGAACAGGAAATCATTCACCTGTCTAAAAAGAAATGGCAATGGATGGCCGATAAAAAAACAGATTCTCTGGATCTGCTGTTTCACGACAATGCCATGTTTGTTCACATGGGAGGTTCCATGTCGAAAAAGCAGGAGCTCGATGTAATAAAAAGCGGCGGTATTCATTATAAACAGGCAGAGATACAGGATGTATCCGTAAAGATGGTAGGCAAAATCGCCATTCTGTACAATCGTATAAGACTGACAGCGGTTGTAGGGGGCAATGAAGTGGTAAATCCGTTTATTGTTACTGAGGTATATATGCCAGAAAATGGTAAATGGGTATTGGGCTCATTGGCATTTACAAGACTAATGGGGCAATAGGCAAAGGAGAGGTCTTAACATAGTTTAATCAGTTTGTACTTAAATGCAAAAAAAATCGGAACTTCCTGTTCCTATATTAAACCTGTTCTAAATAAATCAACCCGGATTCAATAAATCATACAAACATGGCCATCATTAAACTACATGTAAACGGAAAAGAAAAAGAAGTGGATGTTGATCCCCGCACCCCGGTTTTATGGGTACTACGTGAACACCTCGATCTTCCCGGCACCAAATATGGATGTGGTGTAGCTGCCTGCGGAGCCTGCACCATTCACCTCGATGGCGTTGCTGTGAGATCATGCCAGTTACCTGTAGCAGGTGTGGCCAACAAAAAAATTACGACCATTGAAGGTCTTTCTGAAAATGGGGATCATCCCTTGCAAAAAGCATGGCTCGAACACGATGTGCCACAATGTGGGTATTGCCAGACCGGACAGATTATGTCGGCAGCGGCTTTGCTGAAAACCAAACCCAATCCCACCGATGCAGAAATAGATGCAACCATGACAGGTAATATCTGCAGATGTGCTACCTACCTGCGTATTAAAGCTGCTATTAAAACAGCAGCCAAATC
>DPWF01000282.1 GCA_003526435.1 Chitinophagaceae bacterium
CATCTGTTCCGAGTAAACCGGTAGCACTACATCGTCTTTTCCTCCATGAAATATCCACCATTTCGTTTTTACCAATTGAGCAGCCGTGGCGGCATGCGCACCTCCACAAATAGGAATGGCAGCAGCAAACAAACCAGGCATTCTTCGCACCAGCTCAAATGTGCCCATGCCTCCCATCGATAAACCCATTACATATACCTGATCCATTTTCACAGGATAACGTTCCAGTAAATTACCTACCAATCCCTGCAACATTTTCATGGATTGTGATGGCTCTCCAACAGGTACAAAATAAAAAGTACGCTTTCCTGTTTTACTACCCGTCGTTACCGCCTGCACATTACTCCAGTAACTGTTTGATGCACATTGCGGGAAGACTACGATGGCCGGATAATTTTTACGGATACTATCCTGTAAAAACATTTTGGCACCATGTGTCAGTTGCTTTTCATTGTCGCTACCACTTTCTCCTCTCCCATGCAGAAACAATACAAGCGGATATTTTTTTGCCGGATCATAGTTCTCCGGTAATAATACCCTGAAAGGCATGGTATCGCCGCTTTGCGTGAGCCACTGTTTTTCAAACAGGCTCATATCCTGCGCCTTTACAAAAACACTGCTTAGTAAAAGCAATACATATAAACTGATCTTTTGCATGATAGTTGTTTATTTTAGGTATGGACTTTCAAAACCCAGTTTCTTCAAGCCGGTCTGTATTTCGGGACAACTCATAAATAGTTTCCACAACAAACCACTGCGGTAATTTTCCATCATCACAACAATGGGCCCCTGATCAATGGCCAGGTAACGTGGCAGGTACCAGTTCTCTGTTTCACTGAATGCATCGTAGAAACCAAAAGGGCCCCATAGATTATCTTTCTTGTTGAGGTACCAGTTTTTCATGGCAGCCATCGATTCTTTGGGTGTGTAGGGGAATGATGATAATGCCGCTGTTGGAGAAATCACCCCAATATCTCTTTTCATTCCCGGAGCATGGCCCGCATATCCTTTTACTGAATAGCTCGATGTAAGCCCCCAGCTATCAGGTCCATACCCTTTGAATTTTCCGGGGTTATCTACACACCAGCGATAATGAATTAAAGCATGGTTGGTATTTTCTTTTCCATAATCAGCATACTTGTCTTTTAATCCACGTGGATCAAGACCGAGGTACGAATAATGCGCCCAGAACAGTGGGCCAGACTCTGTGGCATCGCCCTGGTGGTGCATTTGTAGTTTGATATCGCCATAACCGGATGGGTTCTGGTTAATGGCTCCATTCTGCGCCCATCCTTCATGGTACACTTCCGCAGGAACAGGATGCGTTGGTGATGAAGCTGCAAGTATGTACATGATCTGACATTCATTATAACCCCTCACCGCAAAATTCATTCGCCATGCATGGTTCGGACTCCAATGCCAGTACAATACATTTTTGCCATTTCTGTACCAGTTAAAATCTACTTCTTTCCAGAGTTTGTCTGCACGTTCTGCCAATGCTTTTTCTGCATCACTGCCGTCTTTAAAGAACTGACGTACACATAGAAGCCCCTGTATCATGAATGAACTTTCTACCAAATCACCCCCATCATCGTATTTACTGAAAGGCTGTACTTTACCGGTTTCACCGTTCCACCAATGTGGCCATGCACCATGAAAGCGATCGGCTTTTTCGAGAAAGCCTACAATTTTTTCCAGTCTTTGAAGTCCTTCTCCCCTTGTAATAAATTTCCTTTCAATTCCTACGAGAATGGCCATTACACCGAAACCTCCACCACCACTGGTTACAATATGCTTATCGTTTTGTGGATATACGTTATCGTTGTGGTAGCGCTCACGGGCCAATCCGCTGGTGGGTTCTGCACCATCCCAGAAATACTGGAAAGTAGCACGTTCCACATCCGTAAATATTTTTTCATCTTCTGCTGAAGCAAATGTTACCACACCGGTTTCGGCAGGAGTTTTTTGTTGTGCTGTAGGTTTACAGGATACAAGGAACAAGAGCAAATAAGTTACAAGGCACAAGGAAACAATACCATGGTTTTTGCGATACATAGATGGGAATTTTAAGGGCAATAAAATATGGGCAGATCGTAACGCTGGTTACCATCTGCCCAATTTTTTATATCAGCTTACTTATTCGCTTTACCTAAATTGAAGAGCGATTTAATCTGTGCATCGGGTAATGCACGGTTATAAATTCTTACTTCATCAATCTGTCCGGTCATAGGTGCAAATGAAACATCTGTACTCACTGTTTTTCCGGGGATACCGTTGTAGTTAGAGCCGAAGATCAATTCACTGGGTTCATAGGAGTTAAACAGGTTGTTACCTACACCCCTGTTCGGGAAAGCACCCACTTTTACGCCGTCGGCCCAGATATCGAATACACCCGTTGTGGTTTCATAAGTCAACAGAATATGGGTCCATTTATCCATGCCGATGGTAGGCGATAATGTGCTGTTCAGGTTATCCTGTGTACCACCACCAACAGTCATGAAAGTTGGTTGAATACGCAAGGTATTCGTAGTAGTTGCCGGAAAGGATTGTGTATTCAAGGCAAAATTGATATTGCCATTAAACATACCCGGACGTGCCAGTTGAAACAACATGGTTCTTTTGGATCCGTTGTTCAGAATTTTTACCCAGGTGCTGATGGTAAAACTTTTCAGCGACGCCGTTTTAAAAGCCTGAAACTGTGTAGCATAATATAGGTATCCTGCTGCGAGGTTCAATGCCTTACCACGAACACCACCTGTAACATAGCTATCGTTGGCCGATGTGGTGGGTGCTGTTGCACTCTTCAGTTCATTTTTGGTGTCATCAAAACTCCAGTATGCGATGAGGTTATCGGGATATACTTCATCGGAGCTTTTATAACCATCTACGGTACCCTCATAAGTTGCCGTACTTACCGACGGCAGTTTATTGGGATTACCATCTTTTTTACAGGAGATGGCCGCAACAGCAATGGAAGCGATTACCAGTGTCCTGCTTATTTTATATGATGTTGACAATAACATGATGTAATTTTTTTAATGATTCAGTAATCAATAACCAGGGTTCTGTGTGAGTACGCCCGCACTTAAATCGATCTGTGGTTGTGGAATGGGTAACAACACATCTCTTGCATTACTGAATGCCGTTTTACCATGTGCATTCAATACCGTTTGTGCCACACCCCATCTTACCAGATCGAAGAAACGATCGTGTTCCATCGCCAGTTCTACGCGACGCTCTTTGCGGATAGCATCACGCAACAAAGCCTGATCGGTTACTGTTACATCCGGTAAAATGGCATTATTACCTGCACGAGCTCTTGCGCGTACAGAGTTCAATGCATTTCTTGCAGCAGTAATATTGGCTGTACCTCCTACTTCATTGGCGGCTTCTGCATACATCAATACCACATCGGCATAACGCAGTATGCGCACATTCATCCAGTAACCAAATCGGTTACCAATTGAAGCACGTGTGGCCGGATTGGTGTACACTTTGTTATTGTAACGTGGGTTGGGTAAACCTGTTGGCAGGTTTTCACCATACAATGTCTGGTAAGTGGTTGTGGTGGTACTGGTGTACATGATGGTTCTGTTCTTTCGGGGATCATTGGGTTCATATGCTGCTTCCAGATCTGTGGTGGGTGTGTTCCAACCCCAACCTAAATCCCATATACCTGCACCTCTTACACCCTGTATCTGCGCATACTGAACACCATTGTTACTTGGGATAGCCGCAGATGCAGTAGCCTGTACTTCAAATACCGATTCTTTACTGTTCTCTCCTTCTTCACGGAAAATTCGATCATAAGAGGTAGAGAGATCATACTGACCAGAAGTCATTACCGCATTGGCTGCAGCCATGGCTTCGTTCCATTTCTGTTGTGTGAGGTATACTTTGGCCAGTAATCCATTGGCTGCACCACGGGTAACACGACCTGCAAATTTTGAGTCCCATGACAGTGGCAGATTCGCTGCTGCAAAAACCAGATCGGCTTCTACAAAAGCATATACCTGAGCGGCTGTACTTTGAGGTACATTGTTTTGTTGTGCAGGATTATCAAACAACTTATCAATCAAAGGTACCCTTCCAAAAAAGCGCACGAGGTTGAAATAGGCATAAGCACGCAAAAATCTTGCTTCTGCAATGGTCTGTTGTTTGATCTGATCGGTAGCCGTAATCGTGGTATTGGTATTCACTTCATTGATGGTACTGTTACACCTGTTGATGAGTGTATAATAACCCAGCCAGAGAGCATTACAGAAACCATTGCTTGGCAATACCGGGAAATTATCCATGGTAATGGCATTGGCACCACCATCGGCTGGTGTACTTCCTTTATCAGCATCATCACTGCGGATACTGGCAGCCGTAATAAAAGCCTGACTGTGTACATTGAAACTTCTCAGTTCATTGTACGCACCAAAAATAAACTGGTCGTATGGACCTGATCCTCCGGGATAAGGATAGTTGTCTGCATCATATGCGCCCTGACGTTCCGTATCTAGGAATTTTTTGCATCCGGTTGAAAGCAATAACATACCCATGGCTGCTGGAACCAGGTAAGTCATCCGGAATAGTTGTTTAAACGATTTCATATAAATGAGTTATTAAAGTCTGTTAAAAAGTAAGATTGATACCCAGTGAATAAATCGCAGGAACAGGATAAGCACCATTATCTGCACCACCACCCAGGATACTTCCGATCAGTGGCTCTGGTGAGTAACCGGTTACTTTGCTCCATGTTTTGATATTCTGACCGTTCAGGTAAATCCTTGCACGTTGAATACCAATTTTCGACAACACTGTTTTCTTGAATGTATAACCAATCTGTAAAGTTCTGAGACGGAAATAATCACCTGGCTCGAGGAAATAAGTGCTCATCAGGAAATTATTACCTCTGGTATTATCCAGCACAGGCTCCACATTGCTGGTACCGGGAGCAGTCCATGCATTCAAACGGTTGGTCTCATAATTCAACACAGCAAATGTTGATGTACGACGCTGTGTGTAAATTTTATGTCCCGCCATACCCTGTCCTTCAATCTCGATATCAAATCCTTTATAACTGATGCCGATGTTTCCACCAAAACTGTAAGGAGGGAAAGGACTTCCGATATAATCCCTGTCAGCAGGTGTAATCTGACCATCGCCATTCACGTCTGCATAAGCAATATCGCCAGGCAATGAGTTCACGAATGCGGGTGATTTCTGCAGATCGGCGGTTGATTGATACACACCAATTTGTCTGTATCCGTAGAAATAGCCAATCGATCTTCCGGTTGTAGTGAGGTTGGCACCAC
>DPWF01000325.1 GCA_003526435.1 Chitinophagaceae bacterium
ACCCCCAGTCCACCAATCGCTAAAAAGGGGGTGTGCCAGCCTGCCCAGCCGGCCAGGTATAATGCAGCAGGAACTCCTACAATAGATGCCAAAGAAAAAGCAGAGAATAAGATACCCATGGCCTGACCTCTTTTTTCATAAGGGAAACTATCGGCAACAATACTCAGTACCTGCGCTCCTATCAGCCCACCAAATAAGCCCGCTGTAATTCTCGCCGCAAGCAACAGCATATAACTGGGCGCAATACCACAACAGATAGTACCGATTATAAAACCAATATATCCGAATAACAAGACTTTTTTTCGGGCATACCTATCCACAAAAAAGGCGGCTGCAAAACCTGAAACAGCGGCACTGATACTATAGGAGGCCACAATTACACTAAACTGTGCGGGTGAAATTTTGAAATAAGGCATCAGGAAATTACCCAATGGCATCATCACCATAAAATCGAGTATATGCGTAAAGTTTACGCTGGCCAATAAAATCAACAAAATCCTTTCTTTCCAATTCATAAAATCTTCTTTAAAACGAGCAACAAAAGTTGAGGGGTAAGGTTAATAACAGCAAACAAAAAAGGTAACCCATTCGAGTTACCTGATTAGTTTTTATTCTTCAAGGCGTTTGACTTCACCGCTTCCACTGATCTTTTGCGATACGGAGGCTGCCCCCTTATAATACACCGACCCAATACCACGAATGGTTACATCAAGCTTATTGTCGGCAAAGATTTTCACATCCCCGCTTCCGGAAATTTTTACGGTTGCATTTTCTGCTTTCATTGTTTCAGCATTACAATCACCCACACCATTGATCTGTATTTTAGCATCTTTGGTTTCTCCGCTCAATACCAACGATCCGCTGCCACTGATTTCTGCCTCCAGTTCAGGGGTGTTGAAATCCAGTTTCAGATCACCAACACCGGATACACGTAATTTCAGGTGTTCAGATCCTGTAAATTTATTGGTGCCGGTAATATTTCCTGAACCAGATAATGTTAGCTGTTCCAGGCGATCGGTTGTAATATAAATTTTGAGTCTTTCACTATTGATAAAGCGGATATTGCTTCTCATCTTAACTACCAATACATCATCTTCCATTTCAGTCATAATATATTGCTGTAGGTTTTCGTCAGCCTCCACTTTCACTTCTGTACCGCTACCCTGGCTAAGCTCTACATCCATAAAACCTGCGAGCCTGATACGATGTGCATTCAGTCCTTTGCGCTCTTCAACAGTAATATTACCATTACCTTTTACGCTTTCGCTGTCAATAAAAATGCAGGATCCGGCCATTATAAGTATGGCAAATACCACCAGTAAGGTTCTCATATGATCGTTTTAAGACCCCGAAAATATTGAAAAGCTCATGCAAACCAGCACCATTCCTATGGATTTTATAACCATTGATACCACTTGAGCGCCTCCAAAAATTCATTTACCTTCGCGCCATGACAGAAAAGATCCTCATCCTCGATTTTGGCAGCCAGTACACCCAATTGATCGCCCGCGCCGTTCGTGAAGCCAATGTTTATTGTGAGATTATCCCTTTTCATAAGGCTTTTACCTATGAAGAAGGGTTAAAAGGTATTATCCTGAGTGGCTCACCTTTTAGTGTAAATGAGGAAAATGCCCCGAATGTGGATATTGCCGGTATGATCGGAAAAGTTCCTGTTCTGGGTGTTTGTTATGGGGCGCAATTAACCGCTAAAAATTTTGGAGGACGGGTTGACAAATCCAATAAAAGGGAATATGGAAGGGCTAAGATGGAAATATTGAAAGAAGACCAGCTATTAACTGGTGTTTCCAAAGGTTCGCAGGTATGGATGAGCCATAGTGATTCAATTGTTGCTTTACCTGATGGATTTGAAATTACTGCTGTCACAGAAAGTATTCCCGTTGCCGCATTCAGAAAAACAACAACAGGCACACATCCTTTACATGGTATCCAGTTCCATCCGGAAGTATACCATTCTACGGAAGGAAAAAAAATCATTCATAATTTCCTGATCAATATATGTGGTTGTAAACAGGACTGGACACCGGCTTCTTTTGTACATGAAACGGTAGAAGAACTGAAAAAACAGATTGGTGATCATCATGTAATCATGGCACTCAGTGGTGGTGTAGACAGCACTGTTGCTGCCACACTCATCAGCAAAGCCATTGGTAACAGGCTCCATGGCATATTTGTAGACAACGGTGTATTGAGGAAAGATGAATTTCAACAGGTACTCGATACTTATAAAACCATTGGCCTCAATGTTACAGGTATTGATGCCAAACAGCTTTTTTATAACGAGTTCAAAGACAAAACCGATCCTGAAGCAAAACGAAAAGTAATTGGCCGGCTTTTTATTGATGTGTTCCAGGAAGAAGCAAAGAAAGTAGCAGGTGTGAAATTCCTTGGACAGGGTACCATTTATCCGGATGTAATTGAAAGTGTAAGTGTACATGGCCCCTCACAAACCATCAAGTCGCACCATAACGTAGGTGGCTTGCCCGATACCATGCACCTCGATCTGGTTGAACCTCTTCGGTATTTGTTTAAAGATGAAGTGAGAAGAGTAGGACTTGAAATGGGTATCCCTGCTGATATGATCAACCGTCATCCCTTCCCTGGCCCGGGTTTGGCCATCAGAATATTGGGAGAAGTAACCGAAGAAAAAGTGGCGTTGTTACAAGCAGCAGATGATATTTATATCAAAGCATTAAAATCACATAACCTATATACACAGGTATGGCAGGCCGGCGCCATTTTATTACCGGTAAAAAGTGTGGGCGTGATGGGTGATGAACGTACTTATGAATTTACAGTTGCCTTGAGAGCTGTTACTTCGGTTGATGGTATGACAGCAGACTGGGCACACCTGCCATATGAATTTCTTGCGCATGTTTCGAATGAAATCATCAATAATGTAAGAGGCATTAACAGAGTTGTTTACGATATCAGCAGTAAGCCACCGGCAACAATTGAGTGGGAGTAGTCAATCAAATATGCGAAGCCAGATTAAAATCATATTATCCTTTTTACTGATCATCTGCATCGTAAGCAATGCTCATTCACAAACAAATGGAAGAGTGTACAAGATTGCAGTTTTTGCACCTGTGTATCTAGATTCTGCTTTTACACAAGAAGGCACTTACAAATTAGGCAGCCAGATATTGCCCAGGTATATGTTGCCGGGTCTTGATTTTTACAATGGCATTATGCTCGCTGTTGATTCACTCGGTAAAGAACAGGCACCTGTTGAAATTGTTTTTTATGATACAAAGTCTGCAAAAGGAACTGTCAATTATGCCATAACTGACAGCACTTTAAGTGACGCTTCGCTGATTATAGCATCATTTAGTAACAGAACTGAAATAAAACTGCTTGCCGATTTCGCACTGGAGCATGAAATACCATTGATCTCACATACTTATCCGAATGATGGCGGGCTGACAGAGAACCCCTATTTTATTCTCATCAACCCTACTTTAAAAACACATCTCGAAGGTATTTATCGGTACTTGCAGCGGGTGTATCCGACAAGTAATCTCACAATGTTCAGGAGAAAAGGTTCAGTTGAAGACATGATACAGTCTGGCTTTAGTGATATTAGCCGTACAACGCCCGGCCTTCCTTTGAAAATTAAAACAGTTGAATTAACCGATAGTTTTACCACCAGCCAGGTAATTGCCTACCTCGACAGCAGTAAACAAAACATCATCATTTGCGGTTCGCTGAATGAAGCTTTTGGGAGCAATCTTGTAAAAGCTCTTAGCGAATCGAGAAGATACAGGAGCATTGCCATGGGTATGCCTACCTGGGATGCACTGAGAGGCGTGGACAAGAATATTGAAGTTATTTACACAACCCCCTATCATTTTATCAGAACCGATAAACTGGGGCTCGATATTACCAATACTTACAGGAATAAATTTTCCGGAAGACCCAGTGATATGGTATTCAAAGGTTTTGAAGCCATGTATCGCTTCACCAAACTGCTCATAAAGCACGAAGGCAAACTACTAGCGAATATTAATGACAAAAGTTTTAAACTTTTTAATGATTTCGACATCCAGCCTGTTAAACCCTATAGCAGCAATACAAACGCCGTTGACTATCTCGAGAACAAAAAGCTTTATTATATCCGCAAAATGGATGGTCAGATACGTTCTGTAAGCCAGCAATAACAGAACAATAATTTTATCTTTTTGTTAGTACTGCCGTGCAATCATTCAAAGGCAATAAAAAGAATTTACCCTCAAAAGTCTGTGCAACCTGTTTACGTCCATTTACCTGGCGAAAAAAATGGGAGAAAGTGTGGGATGAAATAAAATATTGTTCAGACAGGTGCCGGAAAACAAAAACACCGGGCGCAGTCTGTTATTCCAATAACGCAACGCGAAAAGCCATTTGAAATCGATACTTTAGATAATTGCAATCATCGCTTCTATTTACCCGGAAAATGAAAAGCAGGATAACCGACGGACAATTGATCATTGAGCAATGGCTCTTGCGCAAAGGCTTTACCCCTTTTGCTTTTCAACAGGAGGCATGGATACAAATTCAGCAGATACAAAGTGGTCTCATCAATGCTCCCACTGGTTGTGGCAAAACATTTTCTGTTTTTCTGGGTAGTATTATCCGGTTTATCAATGATCATCCCGACGATTACTGTTCCAAAAAAAATAATGGCCTGCAATTATTATGGATTACACCACTGAAGGCTTTGGCAAAAGATATAGGCCGAGCCATGGAAGAAGTGATTACTGAAATGGGGATGTCGTGGCGCATTGGTATTCGTAATGGAGATACAGAAACAGCGGAAAGGCAGAAACAGAAAAGAAACATGCCTGAGGTTCTTATTATTACACCCGAAAGCCTGCATTTGTTACTCGCACAAAAAGGATATCCCGAGTTTTTTAAATCTTTACAGATCATAGCTGTTGATGAATGGCATGAATTATTAGGCGGCAAAAGAGGGGTATTGGTGGAACTGGCAGTATCGCGTCTGGTGGCAATGGCCAAACTTAATCGGCGTCATGTATCGGTTTGGGGCATCAGTGCCACCATTGGCAATCTTGAACAGGCCAAAAAAGTGCTGTTGTCGTCTCTGCAACAGGATGGCGTTATTATTCGTGCCCATATTGATAAGCAGATTGAAATAAAATCGATCATACCTGATGAAATTGAAAAATATCCATGGGCAGGTCACCTGGGTATTAAACTGGCAGAAAAAATTGTACCCATCATTGAAGCCAGCAGCACCACACTCATTTTTATTAATACAAGGGGTATGAGTGAAACATGGTATCAGACTTTGCTCTCCATCGCCCCTCAACTTGCCGGCGCCATTGCATTACACCATGGAAGCATAGAACAGGAATTAAGAGAATGGGTGGAAGATGCATTGCATACCAAAAAACTAAAAGCGGTTGTGTGTACAGCCAGTCTTGATCTTGGTGTTGACTTTCGTCCTGTTGATACGGTGATACAGGTAGGTTCACCAAAAGGTGTTGCCCGCTTTCTGCAAAGAGCAGGCCGAAGTGGTCATAGACCAGGTGAAATGAGCCGCATTTATTTTCTTCCAACGCATTCATTGGAACTCGTAGAAGCCGCTGCTTTAAAAACAGCTATTGGCACAAGTGTAATTGAAAGTCGTGAACCGGTTCTGCTGGCTTATGATGTACTCTTGCAATATTTATGTACACTCGCCATTAGTGAAGGATTCAGAGCAGAAGAAGTACTCAAAGAAATAAAAAGCACTCATTGCTTTGCAGATATACAGGACCAGGAATGGCAGGATGTACTACTCCATATAACACAGGGTGGGACAGCATTACAACAATATGATGAATACAGGAAAGTTGAAATAACGGAAGGCATTTACAGAATCACCAGCAGGAGAATAGCCATGCGGCATCGCATGCATATTGGTACCATTGTAAGCGATGCCATGCTGAAAGTAAAACTGATGAACGGAAAATTCATTGGTGTTATTGAAGAATGGTTTATCAGCAGATTAGAGCCGGGTGCTGTTTTTACACTTGCCGGACGTAACCTGGAACTTATTGGCATTAAAGAGATGACCGTAACTGTTAAACCATCTGCCAATAAAAAATCAATTGTGCCGAGTTGGATGGGCGGACGCATGCCTTTAAGTGCCAATCTTGGCCTGATGCTCCGAAAAACTTTTGACAAAGCACTCAGCAAAAAAACAAAAGAACCGGAACTGCTCGCCCTTACTCCTTTGTTTGAACTACAGGAATCTTTATCGCATATCCCCAAAGAAAATGAACTGTTGATTGAACATATAGAAACCAAAGATGGATTTCATTTGTTTGTTTACCCTTTTGAAGGAAGATTGGTACATGAAGCCATGGCAGCCTTGCTTGCATGGCGAATGAGGAGAACAATGCCCATTACTTTTTCCTTTGTAATGAATCTCTATGGTTTTGAACTACTGAGTGATCAACCCATTCCGTTAGACGATAGCAATGCTGTTGAGTTATTCAGCACGGAAAATTTATGGAATGATATCACCCAAAGCGTGAACTCCATAGAAATGGCCAAAAGAAAATTCAGGGATATTTCGGTTATTGGCGGTCTTGTATTCCAGGGATATCCGGGTGAACATAAAAAAGCAAGGCATCTTCAGTCTTCTGCTTCTCTCCTTTTTAAGGTGTTCAGTGATTATGAGCCCAATAATCTTCTGCTCAGACAAGCTTATCAGGAAGTGTTTGATCAGCAGATGGAGGAAGTAAGGTTAAGGAATGCTTTGACAAGGATTGTTAACGGAAAAATTAATATCCAGTTTCCCAAACAGTTAACCCCCTTCTGTTTCCCCATTAAAGTAGACAGTATGCGTGAGAATATGTCGTCTGAGCAACTGGAAGACAGGGTAAGAAGAATGCAGCAACAACTTCTCTGATCATTGCTACTTGTATCTTTATCTTTGTGCACTTTATGAC
>DPWF01000125.1:0-2620 GCA_003526435.1 Chitinophagaceae bacterium
CGGTGGCTGTACACTGAACCTGGTAAAAAAGGAAGCGGTTGCAGATTTTGTAGACAGAATATCTGAATCATACCTGGAAAAATATGCTGTTCTGCCTGATGCTTACCCCGTAACCATCGACGAAGGTACGGCTGTAGTAGGGCCATCATAATAAACCAGCATATCTCATAAATCCTGATAGAAAAAGAGCCAAATGCTTGCAAAGGCGGAATGGATGTTGTAATTTTTAAACAACAAAAATTGCCTGCCATGAAAAACTATCATATCGTATCGCGTATTGCGATCTACCTCTTAGCAGTTGTCATGATCAGTTTCGGCATCTATCATTTTCAGCATGCACGAGAACTGGTAGTGTATATTCCTTCATCCTTACCCGGAGGAATAATATGGGTATATTTAGTAGGAGCTGCTTTTATACTCGTAGCTGTATCTTTTGTTACGAACCGTATGGTAAAGACTTCTGCTTATTTACTGGCCATCATGCTATTTATTTTTATTCTCACACTGCATCTTCCCAATTACCTGAATGCGGGTGATAAAGAAATGAAAGCGCTGGCGTTGGTAAATATCTTGAAGGATACGGCTATTGCTGGGTTCGCATTACATATAGCTGCCGGCGCCCATCACCAGAAACTGCACCTGGAAGAAAGTGATTAGGCATCGAATACAGATAAAATTTGGCCACAGATTCGCAGATGGGCTAATCCTTATCTGTGAATCTGTGGCTAAAAAGTAAAAATCGGACAAGATTGATGCTTCAAACTACCGCCTATCTGTTTCCTGTTGCACTCATATAAGCCTCCGTTATGCTGAGAAAGAATGCTATAATTTAATTCAGCTATTACGCATTCTCTTACTGCCCGGAAATACCCCAGACTTGCGCAAGGCGGTATTTTTTCACTTTAACCATAAACTAGTATGCGTAATTTTTTTCTTGGCCTGTCCTTATTGGCTGGCACGGCAGTTCATGCACAAGCTGTAACAGAAATCGGACAATTGAATGATGAGTTTGATCAACCTTTAAGGTCGTCCTGGCAATGGGCGCATGAGAAAGAAGGATTCCCTACCAAACTCGATCGGTTTGAATTGAAAGATGGGATACTCCATTTTCAACCCGGACAAAGCGGTTGGTTCAACGATGGTAAGGCGCCTTTTTTATACCAGACAGTTAATGGCGATTTCGATGTGCGTATGCGGGTAAAAGCAACAGGACTAAACGGCGGATTGGCCAATACACAGTGGTCGTTGGGTGGATTGATGGTGCGTGCGCCACGCTGGCAGGTAAAAGATCCGCTGGAACCAAAATCGGAAAGCTGGTTATTTGTAAATACAGGCGTGGCCGATAAACTGGGACAGCAGGTGGTTGAATCGAAGTACACACTCCACAGTAAATCAAACCTGAAACTGCGTAATGCCAAAACAGGTTGGGTGGAATTGAGAATGGTTCGTGTAGGTTTTGTATTTATATCTATGTATCGTTTCGACGGAGAACAGTCATGGACATTACAGGACAGATATTATATACAGGATTGGCCAATGCAGTTACAGGTAGGTATTAACGGATATACGGGTGATAAACCAGATATGTTATTACAGGTAGATTATATACGGTTTAAAAAGCCCACAGTATCATTTGGTCCAACAAGATTTGAAAAGCCAAGCGACCGTTATGATTACTGGTATAAAAATGTATCGGAAAATAACCTGGCAGATTATTCTTTATCGAATGAAGCTGTACTGAAATTATTAGGGGATTAAAAAAAGGGGATCAGCACTGATCCCCTTTTTTTAATTACAGTTTTCTGAAAATTTGATCGGTATCCATTTAGCAGGTGCATTTGGAACGATGGCTGCGCATCTTGTACAGGCCGGATCATATTCCATTTGCTTCAGCATTTTTACATCTACTACAAGTCCGCGTAAAGAAGCGGCAAGTGTTTGAAATTTGGTCAGGTCGGCGCAACTGAGCTCAGTGGAGAAAACATGATCGTAGGTTACGCCATCTAACTGGTAACCGTTAACACCATATTTAAAATAAGCTTCATCCTGTATCTGTACCACGGCGGTGCCACATACTTCATCCAGTATTTTTACTTTAAAGCATTGCTGTAACAACTCCTCTTCGGTCTTATCGCAGCCTGAAAGTATAAGGGTCAGGCAGGTCAGGGCTGATAGAATTATCTTTTTCATTTTCGTGCTTTTTGTAATTGACCCTGACAGAGAAAAAAGCGTTGCATGAAAATTGGTGAAAACAGGGTAAAAAAAATCAGGAGCTGGCATCCTCTTCATCTAAACGGTTCTTGGTACGACGTCCCTTAATAGTGCCCTTCAGGCAATACTCACAATTGCAGGGAGGTTTATTATGGCTGTAGGGCATATGTCGCCAGCCGAGGGTTTGTGGGAGGTGTTTGATTTTAGTGATTTCATCAGCTTCAATCTTTCTCGGCACAATTAATTCATATCCCAAAGGATCAGGCATTTGCATGATTTCTTTGATGGCCGTACCCAGGGTAATATATCTGTGTGGTTTTCCATATTTACCAGCATACACTTTTTCTGAACTATCTAACCTGAAATAAATACCAACAAATGTTTTAGCACCGGCCTGTTTCAATTCTCT
>DPWF01000125.1:2651-3865 GCA_003526435.1 Chitinophagaceae bacterium
CTCTCAACCATTGATGCGTTACAAAAAAATTTTGCAAAACAGGCATACAATAAATACCGGAATGATAACGGCCCGTTTTAATACCATTCTTCAGTATTTTAGCTGCAATTTTTTCATCTGCCAAGTGAACAAGAATGGGCATAGTAATAAGTATGGACCCCTGTACAGAGGATGAAATGATTTAATGCCTGCTTATATCTTCAAAAGACCCGGTCTCTTTATTTTTCCTGACATTGCCGGCTGTAAAAACCCGGCCATTCATTGCCACATAAACACCTGAGGGTAGTGCCTGTACAAAAGCTATTGCGCACCCTAGGTTGAATAACCCATCTGAGCTACCGAATTTAATGGGTATCATGGCCCCTGTAAGTACTACGGTTTTATTTTTTACTTTCTCTGCCAGGAACTCAGCGGTATGTGTCATTGTATCGGTTCCATGGGTAATGATGATTTTGTCTTCCGTACACGAATTACAATGCAAGGCAATGGTAGTTCGATGTGTATCATTCATTTCAAGGCTATCAATCATCATTACTGTTTGTATGTTCGTAGGAGCCATACAACGTCCTTTTTGTAGAAGTTCATCAAGATGTGTATCCTTAAAAAAAAGTTCGCCTGTTAACATGTTATACTCCTTATCGAAGGTACCTCCTGTAGCAAAAATGCGTATCATGGTTGCAATCGGTTGATTGATACAAAAATAAGTGAAATGGAGGCCTGTAAAACGGAACTTTCCTGATTGCGTAAAGTGTTTTTCCTGATACGGCACTGTGTTTGATTTTTTTGAGACTTTTTTTGCGCCATAAAATTGAACACGATGATGAAAAAAGTATTTGTCCTGGTTTGTCTGTTGTTGATGAAAATATGTGGAATAGCCCAGCAGGCAACAATTAAAGGTAAAGTACAAACCAGGGATGGCGGACCAGTTGCTGATGTGAATATTGTACTTGATGCCCAGAAAGCCACGATCGCTGCAGCGGATGGTTCTTATGTGCTGAAAAATATAGCAGCAGGAACTTATCTGTTACGGGTTTCATTTACAGGGCTGCAAACCATAGAGAAAAAAGTGCTGATATCAGCAGGCCAAACCCTTGAATTGAATTTTACTATTTATGAAACAGCCCGCCAGCTTGATGAAGTAATTGTAGAGGCAAGAAGAAGGGCCAATGAAAAAGCGCTCACAATTGGAAAAGCACCTATTGCTGCACAGGATC
>DPWF01000125.1:3874-4036 GCA_003526435.1 Chitinophagaceae bacterium
ATAGAACGCAGGGTGATTGAAGACCAGCAGGCACAGCGACTCAGCGATGTACTCAAAAATGCCAATGGTGTTTACCTGGCAACAACAAGGGGAGCAACACAGGAAAATTTCAGCGCCAGGGGATATGGATTAGGTTCGGGAAACCTGTTTAAAGATGGGGTT
>DPWF01000218.1 GCA_003526435.1 Chitinophagaceae bacterium
GGTCCATGGTCGATAGTCCATAGTGATGGCCCATGTACTATGGACTATCGACCATGGACCACTCACTTATTTTCTTTTCATCAACGCTTCAATCTCTTCTACGGTGATAGGAATATTTTTCATCAGGTCTATATTCCCGTTACGGGTGATCCAGAAATTATTTTCGATACGTATACCCATCTGTTCTTCTTCAATATAAATACCTGGTTCTATGGTAAAGACCATACCGGCTTTGATGGGATCTGTTTTCGTTCCCAAATCATGCACATCGATACCAAGGTGGTGTGATATACCATGATAGAGATATTTTCGATAGGCGCGGTTTTCCGGCGTTTCGTTCTTTACATCCGATTTTTTCAGTAATCCTATCTTTAAAAACTGCTGTGTTGCTTCCTCTCCTACTTTCTCTGTATAATCTACAATTGTGATTCCTGGTTTTAAAATGCTTTTGGCATAGTTGTGCAAATGTAAACAGGCATTGTAAACTGTTTTTTGCCTGCGTGTGAACTTACCGTTAACTGGTACAGTTCTGGTAAGATCGGCGCAATAACCTCCATATTCGGCTCCGAAATCCATCAGTACCATTTCTCCATCTTTACACTCCTGGTTATTGGATACATAATGAAGAATGCGGGCTCTATCGCCACTGGCTATGATGCTACCGTATGCCGGACCTGTGGCACGCTGACTATAAAAATCATGATAGATTTCTGCTTCAATTTCATATTCCATAACACCGGGTCTGATAAAACCAAGCAAACGACGGAATGTATGATCTGTGATATCAACTGCTTTTTGCAATACTGCCACTTCTTCTTTGGTTTTGATGGCACGTAATGAGCGCATGATTCTGGCAGCGCGATGATAGGTATGCAGTGGATACCTTTCTTTCATTTCATCCACAAAACGATAATCGCGGCTCCTGATCTGTGAAGCTTTACGGTCGTTTTCATTGGTATCGAGGTACACATGATCTGCCAGGTGTACCCATGTTTGTAATAATGCATCCAGGCTATCAAGCCACACAATGGTTTTGATGCCTGAAATGGCAGTGGCTTCATTGACCCTTAATCTTTTTCCATCCCATTTCTCTTTTAATTCGTTGGGGCGAACCAATACCAGTACTTCACGGTATTTAGGATCGGGACAATCAGGAAAAAGCACTACCATCGAATCTTCCTGTGTAATACCACTGAGCCAGAAAAGGTTACTGTTCTGCTTGAATTTGTGCAGGGCGTCTCCGTTCATGGGCCATTCGTCGTTGCTGACAAAGATGGCGATGCTGTTGGGAACCATGGCTTTTACAAAGCGTTCTCTGTTGGTTATGAAGATGTTAGCATCCAGAGGCAGATATTTCATATGGGTTATTTTGAAGTGCTGCAATATAAAACATAATGTTTTGCCAGCCTGCTACAATTCAACCCGGGCTCCTGCCGTAAATGTTAAAAAATAGCCGGTCATCCAGATTGATGATTCATTTACGAATATAATCGTATGTTTACTACGAAATAATTCGTCAATCAATAAAACAAATAACATGAAAACGATTTTAATCAACAAATGGGCGATAGGTATTGTACTCGCTCTGGCAGCCATCAGCTTCTCAGCCTGGAAAGTGGCAGACAAGGAAACAGCACAACAGGAACCAGGTTCTGACTATTTCTACCAGGATACCACCAAAACAAAAAAGAAATATAAGTACAGGTACAACGATGACAGGGACTATAAAGTGCGTGACCTGGATAAAGCAATCAGAGAACTGGACAGAGCCTCTGTTGAAATAGACCGTGACTTGAAAATTGATTTCAGCAACATGGAAAAAGAAATGAAGAAAGCCATGGAAGAGATTAAAAAAATTGATGTGGATAAAATCCAGTCTGAAGTACGTAAGGCAATGAAAGAAGTGGAGCTGGCTTTAAAAGAAATCAACTTTACAGAAGTAGATAAAGAAATGGCCAAAATGAAAACAGAATTAAAATCGGAGAAATTCAAACATGATATTGATTTTGAGAAAATCCGTAAAGATGTTGAGAAGGGACTGGACGAAGCCAGGGCCGGTATTGCCACAGCAAAAAAACAATTGTCGAAAATAAAATCTTTTGTAGATGAACTTGACAGGGATGGGCTGATTGACAAGGACAAAAATTATAAGATACAGGTAAAAAGCCACAAACTATATATCAACGGAAAAGCCCAGTCGGATGATGTAAACAGAAAATACAGTAAATACCTCGATGAAGATGATTACAGCATCAATAAGGATGCAGATGATGAAGATATTGAGATATAGATGAGACATAGTCGATAGTCCATGGACCATGGGCTATCGACTATTAAAACCTTACAGTAGGACATTTCACTCCTCTTCCACCATTCGAGAAGATACCACTTTTGATAATAGAGATTTCATAAGCACCACGTGCCCCGTTAACGCCACCAAGATTGGAGGTTGTGGCATCATAATTAAACGTAAACCGCGTATCGTTTACCTGGTAACCCACCATCGGTATTACGGCATCTTTATGACGATAGTATAATCCTAAAATCATTTGCTGTTCACCATCGCCACTCAGGTTGCGGTTGGCATTAAAACCTACTACGGTTTCCCAGGCATTACCCATTTTACTGACATAAATATTCGGGTTTACGATCCAGAGGTCCTGCAATTTCACACTTGCATTTACAAAACCGGTGTATCGCCTGTTCACTCTTGCATCGGCTACATTGGGTGCAAAAAAACTTTCCTGCGGACTGTTGATGTGCATTACACTTACACCTGCATTCAAGTATAAATTATCGGAAGCAAAATAAGCGTAGTTCATACCTACCTGCAAATCAACATAAGATGTCTGACTATAGGCAAAAGGTTCATTGGAGGGAATATTGATATCGAAGAATTGTCCGCTCCACTGGTTATCAAAACTAAGTTTACTGATGTCTATTCTTTTGGTGACAAGTCCTACACTAAATCCACCACTCAATAAACTATTGTAACCAAGCATCTGGTGGTAAGCAATGCTTGCATAGGCATTGGTGGACACAAGGTTTCCACTTCCTGCTTTATCGCTGTATAATGATGCACCTGCTCCCATCCATCCATTTTCAAAACGGTTGGTAAATAATTTAGTATCGCCCCATACACTCATGGTGCGGAATGGATTACCCACGCTTGCCCACTGGTTACGATAGTTCCCACCAATACGATAATCATAATCGGGATTAAACCCGGTGTTAGCCGGATTTACCAGCATGGGTGCATTAAAGTATTGTGAGAAATGCAGACCCTGCCCCTTCACATTTGTTACAATGATCACTAGCAAAACAATCGCTCCTGTTTTCAACACACTACGCATAGCTGGCATTTATCGAAGTAATGTAATATCTCCTTTCTTTGACACTTTGTCTCCGTTGGTAAATTCAATCTGCAAGGTATAATGATATACATCCTGGGGTTGTATACGGCCTTTGTATCTGCCATCCCAACCCTCGGCCTGGTTATTACTCACATATACCTGTACACCCCACCTGTTATATATGCGCCAGGTCATTTTACCTATTCCATAACCACGTACAAAAATGCGGTCGTTGGTACCATCGCCATTCGGTGAGAATGCATTGGGTACCGCCGCTGTTGCATTCACCGTTACACTGATTGACTGACAGGTGGTATCGCTACAACCCGCAGCATTGTACACAATGAGACAGGCATTATAGGTTCCGGTTCTGTTGTACAAATGAGGTACGGCTGTATCAGGATCTGTTGTAACAGTGCTGTCTCCATCACCAAATAACCACTTGTATGAAACCCCACCTGTTGAACCATTATGGAAACTAATAGGTGTATTGGGTTCGGTTGGATTGGGTGTATAGGTAAATGCTGCAGTTGGACTACCACTCACTGTAATCGTTTGAGTAGTGGTGTCCCGAAGATTACAGGTGGCATTGTCTACTGCAATTAATGTTACCGTATACGATCCCGGAGTAGCATACAAATGTGTTGGACTTGTTGCGGTGGATGTTGATCCATCACCAAAATCCCAGAAAAATTGTTGTCCTGCCAGTGATGTGTTATTGAATACAGCATTATAAGGTGCACAGCCTACAGCAGGTGTGGTAAATCGTGCATCCACATTGGGTGAAATACGTATTTGTTGTACAATACTATCGGCATGATTGCAATAGTTGGTATCTATCAGTACCAGTTTAACATCATAGGTTCCTCCTGCCGCATAAGTATGTGTTACTATTCCCGTACCTGCAATTCTGGTGTTTCCATCCCCAAAATCCCAACGGAAACTTCGGTTGGTGAATGGTTTACCTGCCGGAGCCACCGATGTATTGTTGAATTCAAATACCAATGACTGGCATGGTGGTATTTTAGTTGAGGTGAATGACAGCGCAGCTTCATCGCCACGTACCCGCATGTTGATATAAGCCGTATCAGTAAAA
>DPWF01000138.1:0-1253 GCA_003526435.1 Chitinophagaceae bacterium
TAGCAGCCTGTGCAGCAGCCGTGCGTGTTAACGCATTAAAAAGTGTTGATTTTCCAACATTGGGTAAACCCACAATACCTGCTTGTAAAGCCATAGTCCTTTTTTTTCGAGCCGCAAATATAGCGTTTTGGGGGGAGATTAGTGAGTAATGAGTAGTGAGGAGTGAGTAGTTGGAAAAACCAAAGTATTCTTAAGTTTCTTACTCGATACTGACTACTCACTACTCACTATTCACTATTTTCACTTCCTAATTCAACGCCATGGCCCTTAACATTGTATGGATCGCATTTTTTGTGATTGCGTTTGTAATTGCGCTGTATAAGTTCATTTTCCTCCATGATACCGATATTTTCAAAACACTGGTAGATGGTATGTTCGACAGTGCCAAAAGTTCGGTGGTAGATGTGGCATTTCCATTAACGGGTGCCATGGTCTTTTTCCTTGGCCTCATGAATATTGCCGAAAAAGCAGGAGCCATTAATTGGCTGGCCAGAATACTCAACCCTTTTTTAAAACGCCTCTTCCCCGAAGTACCGGAAAAACATCCGGCCATGGGACAGATGGTCATGAATTTCAGTGCCAATATGCTGGGACTTGATAATGCAGCTACTCCTTTTGGTTTAAAAGCCATGGAAGGGTTGCAGTCTATTAATCCCGAAAAAGAAAAAGCATCCAATGCACAGATCATGTTTCTTGTGTTGCATACGAGTGGACTTACACTGATTCCTTTAACCATTATCTCCTACAGACTGGCAGCGGGTTCAAAAGAAGCGGCCAGTATTTTTATTCCACTGGTACTGGCCACCATTTGTACCACATTGGCATCCATTTTTGTGGTGGGATTCAAACAGAAACTGAAATGGGACAAAGTAATGTTTGGATGGATCGGCAGCATGCTACTGATTGTTGCGCTGATGTTGTATTGGGTGCAGGGTATGGCTCCTGAACAAAGAGAAGTATTCAGTAAGATTACGGGTAACCTGTTATTACTGGTCATTGTAGTTACCATCATTCTCGGAGCCGTTTGGAAAAAAGTAAATGTGTTTGATGCATTTATAGATGGTGCCAAAGGAGGATTTGAAGTGATCATTAAAATTATTCCTTACCTCGTAGGTATGCTGGTGGCCATTCGCCTTTTTCGTGATAGTGGTGCATTGGGTTATATGGTAGAAGCTATTACCTGGCTCCTGATGCAAACAGGTGTGAATACCGATTTTACTTCTGCATTACCTGTAGCCATCATGAAACCCTTT
>DPWF01000138.1:1273-5142 GCA_003526435.1 Chitinophagaceae bacterium
GAGGCCTGATGCTGGATGCCATGCAGGTACATGGTCCCGATTCTTTTGTAGGTAAGCTGGCTTCAACCTTCCAGGGATCTGCTGATACTACTTTTTACATTATCGCACTCTATTTCGGAAGCGTGGGTATTAAAAAAGTACGTTATGCTATCTGGGCTGGAATGCTCGCTGATATTATCGGGGTGATTATGGCTATTATTATCGGGTATATTTTCTTTCACTAAAGAAGAAAGCTATGACTGTTTTTTTTGCTCACGGTTCATGACTCACCGCTCAATAAATTGACGTAACAGTAAATCTTTAAGCTGCATCACGCCCACTGATGCCGGTGCTTCTATCCTTGTAAGATGGGGAACAGCACCTGTTGCAGGAATATGTTTGTCGATGATATATTTTGGAATATGTGGCGGCGCCATTTCCAGCAAACCCGCTGCAGGATATACTACCAATGAAGTGCCAATCACCACAAAAATATCTGCCGATGCGGTAATACGGGCGGCTTCGGTAATCATGGGTACGGGTTCTTCAAACCAGACGATATAGGGTCTTAACTGGTGGCCATCTTCCGCTGAGTCTCCCAGATTAATATCGCCGCGAATATCATAGATCAGTGATTCATTTTTTTCACTGCGCATTTTAAAAATCTCACCATGCAGGTGTAATACCTTGCTGCTTCCACCACGTTCATGCAGGTCGTCAATGTTTTGTGTAATGATGTGTACGTCAAAATTTTCTTCCAGTTCAGCTAAACCAATATGAGCAGCGTTGGGATGAACATTTGCAACATCTCTTCTACGCATATTATAAAATTCAAGAACAATAGCGGGGTCTTTTTTCCAGCCCCTGGGGGAGGCCACTTCATAAATATCGTGGCCCTCCCAGAGACCATCGCTGTCGCGAAAGGTTTTAATACCACTTTCTGCACTGATGCCTGCACCGGTAAGTACTACCAGCTTTGGTTTTATTTTTTGAGTACCTGTAATCTTTTTCGTTTCCATAAGAGACCGATCAATATGCCCAATAAAATTAAGGGCCATAAACGAATAGCGATGACTATAATTTCTACCAGTATATCTCCGCCATCTGCAAAACCTTCTTTCAGCCTGTTCCAGAATGCATTTGGTTGCTGAGATGTCGGACTTGCTGTAACCAGGGTGAAGTAGGTGAGGTGAATGGTGCTGTAAGAAGTCTGGTGTGAGAGGTAATTCAATCTGCCGGCAGCCGACTCCAACTCTTCCTGGATATTGTTGATTTCCTGTTCTACTTTTAATACATCATCCATCTTTTTGGCCTGTTGTAAAAGTTGCACATACCGTTCCCTGATTTTTTTTCTTGCTTCTATTCTCGATTTGCTGTCATACATTTCTGATGTTACATCTTCGGTACTGATATTCTTTTGTATCACACGATTGCTGTCTGATCCAAAACTGCCGAGCAGTGATTCAAAATGTAATACCGGTACTTTGATGGTCATCATATTCTGTTTCCTGTCATCCGAAAAAACCTGTTCTTCTGATGCGATATAGGCACCATGTCTTTTCAATGCTGATCTGATGTCCTGATCAAAACGCGGATAGTTGGCAGCTTCAACGGTGATGTTTGCAGTTTTAATGAGTTTCTTGTCCCAATCCTGGTACGAAACAGCATTCTTTTTCTGACCGGGATCAGACATATTATCTGCCGCTTTTTCATCGGCAACCATTTGTGGAACTGTGTAAGTGGTATCAACAGTTGCAGATTCAGTGAACTGCATTTCTACTGTCGATTCTTTGGCTTTAAGCTGGTCTTTTTTTGCGCTGTTACAGGCAATAGATAGCAGTATGGCCAGGCAGGCCATGTAGGTGATGGTCTTCATAAATTTCTTTTTAATGAGATGCGGTGAAGAAAAAAATGCACAGGCCTGTAACCATAAATACCATTTGCGCAGAAAAAGTAACCCTATGCAATTTGTTAAAGCTGAAATGTGATAATTAACCCTGCATAACTCTGTGTACTCTTGTTCTCTTCGGTGAATATCCGTGTGAGCTCACCGTAAAGAACAAGAGTACATAAAAATTACGCAGAAATTTTATTTGGTGCCGGAGAGTTCCATGATGATTTTCCATTCCTCATCTGTAACGGGTTGTACAGAGAGTCGTCCTAAACGAACAAGTGCCATATTTGCCAATCTTTTGCCGGTCTTAATTTGTGCAAGTCCAACAGGTTTTTTTAATTTTTTGAAAGGCGCAAAATCAACAGCCGACCATGTTTCATCGTCGGCAGTAGGGTCGGGATAGGCTTCTTTAATGACTTTGGCGATGCCCACTATTTCAAGTCCTTCATTACTGTGGTACCAGAAAGCCTGGTCTCCTTTTTTCATGGCACGCAGGTGATTGCGGGCGGCATAGTTTCTTACGCCATCCCAGAAAGTAGATTTATCTTTTTCAAATTGCTCCCAACTATATTTGAATGGTTCCGATTTAATGAGCCAGTATGCCATACAATTATTTTGTTTGATTTAAAATGAAGCAAGTACATCTGCCAAATGCAGCACTTTCAAACCCGTGCCTTTGTGTTTCATACAGCCATCTATATGCATCAGGCAACTCATATCGGTGCTGATGATGTATTCGGCACCGGTAGCTTCTGCATGGGTAATTTTCTGATCGGCCATCGCAATACTAATGGGTTCAAACTTTACAGCAAAGCTGCCACCAAATCCGCAACAGGTTTCATTGTCGGCCATCTCCACCAGTTCAAGTCCTTTTACGTTTTGTAAAAGCTTGCGGGGTTCCTGTTTCAGTCCGCATTCACGTAAGGCCGCGCAACTATCGTGATAAGTTGCTTTGCCAGCAAAGCTGGCACCCAGGTCTTCTACTTTCAAAACGTTCACCNNAAGTCAGACAGTTCAAAAATGCGTTCGCTCATTTTTTTGGCAGCCTGCTGCTGTGATGAATGCTCATACAGCTTACTGTAATAATTTTTTACAAAGCCAACACAACTGGCACTGGGAGCCACTATATAATCTGATCCGCTGAAGTCGTGCATAAATTTATTGCAAACATCTTTGGCTTCACCCCAGAAACCCGCATTAAATGCAGGCTGACCACAACAGGTCTGATTAGGGTTGTAATCAACCTCACAACCCGCTTTCTCCAATACTTTAACCATATTGAAAGCAACAGTGGGGTAGAGCTGGTCAATAAAACAGGGTATGAAGATTTGTACGCGCATGTTGTTTTATGACTTGTTATTCATCAGTTTGCGATTCAGTGCAATCATTTTGATGGCTGTGATGGCGGCTTCTTCGCCTTTATGTCCGTGTTTGCCACCAATTCTTTCGATGGCCTGTTGTTCATTATCTACTGTTAATACGCCGAATATAACGGGTACATCGAGTGCAAGGTTGAGTTGCAACACGCCATCGGTAACCAATTTGCATACATAATCAAAATGCGGTGTATCACCCCTTATCACTGTACCTAAAGTAATATAGGCATCAGGAGGCGTTTTACTGTAAGCATAATGATTCTTCACTGCAAATGGAATTTCCACTGCCCCAGGCACCACTATACTTGAAACTTTGATCCCTTGTGCCTTGAACACTTTCTTCACCCCGGCTTCCAGCTTATTGATGATATGGGCGTTCCATTCGGTTTTAACGATAACAACAAAGGCATCCTTTAGGGTAGGGATGCCTTTGTTTAATGAAGTATTTCCTTTTGTTGCCATTAGTTAGCTCCCAGGTCGTTTTTTTCGATACTTAAACGATAAATATATCTGTCGGCCTGAAAACCTTTATCGGTTTTAGGGAATTTCTCTTTAATCTCTTTATAGAGGGCCAATGCCTCTTCATTCTTACCTTTTGTTTCCAACAGCAGCGCCGCACG
>DPWF01000339.1:0-3809 GCA_003526435.1 Chitinophagaceae bacterium
GTATCCTATTTTACTTCCATTGATACCTGCTTCTTTTGTGATATTGGTGAACCATGTTTCCGGTTTACCATCCTTACCTGTTCGCTGGTCATTCCTGTATAAACGCTGGCCAGCCAATGAATCATAGGTATTGATAAAATTTTCTCTTGGTGCATAATTACCATCATGATTTACTGAATGGTTCAGGAGAAACATATCCAGGTCACCGTCAGCATCATAATCCAGAAAAGCGGCCTGCGTACTGAAGCCAGAAAAATCTAATCCATATGCTGCTGCCTGATCTTCATATACCGGTATTTTATCAGTACCAATACCCTTGCAAACCAGTAACTGGTTTTTACCTTTTAATGTTTTGTATTGACCTACCCGGCAAACATAGATATCGAGTAAGCCATCATTATTGATATCTACTACCGACACTCCTGTGCTCCATGCTCCATCAGCAGGTATGCGTGCTGCTTTTGTTACATCTTTAAATTGCAGGTTGCCCGTATTGAGGTATAAAGTATTGTTTTGCTGATTGGCTGCAAAGAAAAGATCGGTTAACCCATCGTTGTTAAAATCTCCTGCTCCTACACCCGCACCATTGTAGTAGTACATGTAAGAAAAAAGATTAAACGCTGGTGTAGGCTGAAGTTTATTGCTGAAATGAAGTCCTGTTCTTTCATGATCGATCGGAACAAATACAGAAGATGATTTTTTATCAGCACACCCTGCAAGCAAAAGCATCAACAGGCCAACGATACTATAAAGCGGTTTTTGTTTCATGTATTTGATTTACCTGCGATGGTTATTTTTTTGTTGACGGTAAGTTGATCTGGTAATACAGAGGTGTATCATTGTTTCTAAGAAACAATAAACCTGTCTTATTTTTTTGTTTTATCTGCGCAATATCCCTTACCTGTCCTTTCACCAACAAGCCAGATGCATTAGATGTTACAGGGTCAAATTGCTTATTGCCCTTATTCAGTAAAACCTGCCCATAAGAAGCATCAATACTGCAGAACTGTGGTAACAAATCGAAGAAATTGCCAGCCAGTACAATATCGTTTTTACCATCCTGGTTAATATCGGTAATTACTGATGCCTGCACAGATGAAAGCTGCGCAATAAAAGGCAATGGTTGAAGTTTAAAATTACCTTTCCCATCATTATAAGCAATACAACTTGCTGCATTGTTTACGGTTAACACCCTTGCATCTTTTAATCCATCGTTGAATACCTGCTGGATGGTTTTATCGGCAAAGTCTGCATGTTTAAGATTCGACTTTTTGAGAGATGGTATCTGGTCTGTAATATCTTTTTTAAGAAATACCGGAATTTCTTTTCCATTGAGTGTGTGGCTGAAAATTTTATCGATGGTACCATTCTGATCAATATCCTTTATCCAGACTTTCACCGGGTTGTCAGCATCCGGTCTTATGTAAAAATTCTGACCCAGGTTACCCAGTAACAGATCGGGATAACCATCTGCATTCAAATCACCAATTGTTACAGATTGCCACCAACCGAATTCGTTCTCCAGTCCTGTTTTTTGTTCTGCGAACTGCCCGTTTTTAAACCCATATACTTTAGGCGACATCCACTCTCCTACTATCAATAATTCTTTTTGCTGATCGGCGTTCAGGTCTGTCCATGCAGCTCCTGTAATCATACCCAACGATTGCAGGAAGGGTGCTGTTTTTTCTGTAACATCGGTAAAGCGTGCACCACCATCGTTGTGAAACAGAAAACTTTTGGGCGCCACGCCATAATTCTGTGGTTCACTTCTGCTGCCTACAAGAATATCTATTTTCCCGTCGTTATCATAATCCATAGGAATGGCAACACCTGTATTAGTATGGCTCACCGGAAAACTCCCCGACAGTAATGTGAAATTTGCTTTACCATCATTCAGGTAAAGCTGGTGCTGGTATTTATCGGATGAGGCCGGCGCAAAATTACCTCCTCCACCAACAAACAGATCCATATCGCCATCCTGGTCCGCATCAAAAAAGAAGCAGGCGGTTACATCGTTGAATGTAAATGTTGAAAAATCGGGAACCTGTTTTTTCGAAAACCCACTGGTTGTCTGTAAATACAATTGTGAGGGTTGTCCGACGGCTCCCCCAATAAAAATATCATCCAGCCCATCAGCATTTACATCTGCTACTGCAGTTTTTGGCCCCTGTTTCGATAGCATGAATGGAATATTTCTTTCCTGTTAAAAATCTACATGCTCATCTTCTTTATGTGAGTCGAACGGCATATTTATTTGTGTCAGTAATGTCGCCTGTGTCATTTCATATGGAAACAGGTTTACACGAACATGACTGCTGTCATATTGAATCCTGAGTAACTGGTTTACCAATGGCTTGATAATAGTAGATACCATTTTGTTGGGCCATAACACCTGAATAGAATCTGGTTGAAAATTACCCACTCCGATTGTTTGTTTATATTCAATTGACGACTGAAAGCCTTTACTCGGAATCAGTTCTCTTGTAATTACCTGATCTGCCGCAAAGACTTTAATGGTGCTCCCCACTGCAAATGGGTTTTGCTGACCAAAATGTAATTGCACAGCGAGGTAATTGGAAGCTGAATCATCCCTGCTGTTATTTCTGTACACCATAGCTTCCTGGTTTACATTGTTGATGATGAGATCAAGGTCTCCATCATTATCGAGGTCTGCATAAGATGCACCATTGGAGAATGTAGGCTCATCGAGTCCCCACTCTTTTCCTGCGTCACTAAAACGCAGATTGCCCTGGTTTTTAAATGCCTTATTGGGTATAGGTACCGATGGCATTTTATCGATGATATTATTTACTTCTTCTTTTTTACCTTTTAATACCATCTGGTTTACAACATCATTGGCAAAGAAGTCTATAAAATCCTGATCGGTTACATCTCGGTAAATACCATTACAAACAATGATGTCAGAAAGCCCGTCGTTATTGGCATCAAACATCAATGCACCCCAACTCCAGTCGCTGGCAGCTACACCACTGTAAAACCCTGTTTCGAGAAATTTACCATCTCCATTATTTACCTGAAGTGCATTTTGTGTAAACTGGTTGTAGAAATCCTGGTTCTGTTTCAGTTTGTATGTATCGTATCCTTCAAAGGAAGTGTTTGTTTTTAGCCGGTAGTCATCGCCCGGCAACATATCTGTTGTAAAAATATCGGGCTTACCATCGTTATTAATATCCTGCAAGTCTGCACCCATTGATGAAAAGCTGATATGCTGCGTACGGTCTTCTATTTCATCTTTAAATGTTCCGTTTCGCTGGTTGATATAGAGATAATCTTTTTCAAAAAAATCGTTCGATACATATACATCTGGGTAACCGTCGAGGTTAATATCACCTACTGTTACACCTAATCCGAAACTGATGATACTGCCATAGATACCTGCTTCTTTTGTTACATCGGCATATTTCCCGTTATCGTTCCGGTATAAATGATCTCCACCACCTTTAAGAAATTCAGCATAGGGCGCTTCTGCATCGGGCACACTCCGCATGTTGGCATAGTTGAGTGTGTTTACAGGGATGGGACTATTATTCACGAGAAAACAATCAAGATCGCCATCCAGATCATAATCAAAGAATGAAGCATGTGTAGTATAGCCATCATTATCCAGTCCGTATTCTGCTGCTTTTTCTGTGAAAGTGAGGTTTTTATTATTGATATAAAGTTTGTTTTTACGCAATGTCTTATTCATAATATTACCTGCATTACAAACATAAATATCAAGCCAGCCATCTGCATTAACATCAACAAAAACCACACCCGTACTCCATTCATTATTATAGGTAATACCA
>DPWF01000339.1:3815-4252 GCA_003526435.1 Chitinophagaceae bacterium
AGTTATGTCTTCAAATTTCAGGTCGCCTTTATTAAGGTATAATTTGTTGCTGCTCTGGTTAGCTGTAAAAAAAATTTCAGGCAGGCCATCATTATTCAGATCACCTGTAGCCACACCGCCACCATTGTAAAAATTTCTGTACCTGAATACGTTAAATGATTCAGACTCGGTAAGTGTATTTTTGAAATTGATGTTGGAATCGGTAACACGGGAAAACAAAGTTTTCTCCTTTGTGTTTTTACAGGCCGCTATGGAGCATATACAAGCAATGAGCAGCCATTTTTTGTTCAGCATCGTCATACGCTAAAATAACATAAAATGACAGGATTAGACTGAATAAGCACAACTGAAATATCGTATGACTGGTCCTTTATTTTGACATAAAATCTTTCTGCACATTCTTAATAGCTCCGGTTCTCCCTTTCTCCCTGTTAAAA
>DPWF01000168.1 GCA_003526435.1 Chitinophagaceae bacterium
TTCCGATCCACACCAGTGTAAGATTACCAAAGAGTCGGTAGTGTAGCGTTAATGGTGTAATTGTTTGTTTAACAAAACTGGTTTTTATTGTACCTGCTTTTTCTTCGGGTAATTCATGGATGCGCAGTGCTTCGCTAAAATCTACGTCTCCGTTTCCCCACCATTTGAACATGGCTTCTTTGGCGCTCCATAATAAAGTAAGAACTGTTATGGAATCTGCTGATGATTGCTCCAGCATAGCCCGTTCTTCGGAGTGCAGAAATTTATGTTTTATTTTTTCTACCCTGGGCGTCAGCAGCTCTACATCAATCCCTACCCTTTCTGTTTTACTTACAATAGCGGCTGCATAATTGCCACAATGAGAAATCGAAAAATGGTATTGTTCATCGGGAAGAAAGGGTTTTCGGGTATCAGCAATAGCAATGGCTTCGGCTGGAAAATCGGGGAACAGGAAACGCAACAGGTAACGACCTGCCAGGTGTTGCAGGCGTTTATGTGGATGTGTAATTTCTTTTTTCAACTCCACTGTCTGGAGAAAAAAAGATTCGGGTTCGGCTATCTCCCAAACAGCCAAACGGGTTTGTTCGTTAATATCTTGTTGATAAAACAGCGGCACCTTAAACTCTTAGCGTTTTAGATTGCAGATTTAAGATTTATTTGCATCCCAACCCAAAACAATTCAGGAATGATTCTCACCGACAAACGCATTTTAGAGGAAATAGACAAAGGCACCATCAAAATTGAACCGTATAACCGTGCCGACCTGGGCAGCAATAGTTATGATGTACACCTCGGTAAAACACTGGCTTTATATGTAGATGATGTACTGGATGCCAAAAAACACAACAAAATTGAATACTTCGATATTCCCGATGAAGGTTATGTTTTAGAACCACATAAATTTTACCTGGGCGTTACGCTCGAATACACGGAAACACATGCACATGTTCCATTTCTGGAAGGCAAATCATCTACCGGTCGACTTGGAATTGATATACATGCCACTGCAGGTAAAGGTGATGTAGGTTTCTGCGGCAACTGGACCCTCGAGATTTCCTGTAAGCAACCCGTTCGGGTGTACCATGGTATGCCCATTGGTCAGCTCATCTATTTCCCGGTTGAAGGTGAGATTGAAGTAAAATACAACCAGAAATCAAATGCCAAATACAGCGGCCAGCCCAATAAGCCGGTGGAGAGCATGATGTGGAAGAACAAGTTTTAATACTAGTGAGTAGTCAGTAGTGAATAGTGAGTAATTGATGAGTGCTAACCCGTATTATACTCACTACTGACTACTCACTATTCACTACTCTCTTCTCACGCTATTACTTCGCTACCACCAAATAATAATTCTTCTTCCCTTTCTGGAGCAGTAAATATTTGCCCTGTAACAGGTCTTCGGTGGTGAGCGTGGTTTTTTCGGGAGAAATTTTTTCTTTATTCATGCCTATACCACCCGACTGCCACATTTTACGGGCTTCACCCTTGCTGGGGAATATGGCTGTTTCGGCAAGGAAGCTGATCAGATCGTAACCTGCTGCTAATTGCGTTTTGCTTATTTCTACCGAAGGAACACCCTCCATTACCTGTAATAACTGTTCTTCGTTCAGACTTTGCAAAACTGCTGTTGTGGCATTGCCAAAAAGAATATCAGAAGCTTTAACGGCAAAATCGTAGTCGGCACGGCTGTGTACAAAGCAAGTGAGTTCTTCTGCCAGTTTTTTCTGGAGTGCACGCTGGTGAGGCGCTTCATCATGTGTTTTAATGAGCGCATCAATTTCTGCTACGGGTAACAGTGTAAATATTTTAATCCAGGTTTTGGCGTCATCGTCACTGGCGTTCAGCCAGAACTGGTAAAACTGGTAAGGAGATGTTTTTTTAGGATCGAGCCATACATTACCCTTTTCGGTTTTACCAAACTTGCCTCCATCTGCCTTGCGTATCAGCGGACAGGTAAAGGCAAATGCTTCCCCACCTGCTTTTCTGCGGATGAGTTCGGTACCGGTGGTAATATTACCCCATTGATCGCTGCCACCCATTTGCAGTTTGCAGTTTTTATTTTGATAGAGCCAGTAGAAATCATAGCCCTGTATTAACTGGTAAGTGAATTCGGTAAAACTCATTCCTGTGTCGCCTTCGAGTCTTTTCTTCACACTGTCTTTGGCCATCATATAGTTAACAGTAATATGCTTACCGGCATCACGTATAAAATTCAGGAAGCTGATGCCCTTGAACCAGTCGTAATTGTTCAGCATTTCTGCCGCATTGGGTTTGGAGGGGTCGAAATCGAGAAACTTTTCTAATTGTTTACGAACACCTTCCTGGTTATGAGCCAGTATTTCTTCGCTCAACAGATTGCGTTCTTCGCTTTTGCCTATAGGGTCACCAATCATCCCGGTGGCACCACCTACAAGTGCCATGGGTTTATGTCCGGCTCTCTGTAAATGCACCAGTAATAATATAGGAACGAGACTCCCGATGTGCAGGCTGTCGGAAGTGGGGTCAAAGCCAATATATCCCGAAACCATTTCCTTGTTCAGTAATTCTTCTGTGCCGGGCATAATATCCTGTATCATTCCTCTCCAGCGCAGCTCTTCAATTAAGGTCATTGCTTGTTGTTTGGACAAAGATAGTGAATGGTGAATGGTCAATCGTGAATGCTAAGTGAGGAATCTTTTTTAAAATGTCTATCAATTATTGACCATTGACCATTCACCATTCACTAATTTTGCTCTATGCGAAAAGTAGGCGAAGGCACCCGAATATTGAATTTCTTTATCGATACCCTGATCATCTTTATACTGGCATTTGCTTTTAATAAGTTCTGGATGTTTCAGGTGCGTTATTGGGGTTATCCCTATCTCAATTTTGGATGGATATTCTTCGGCATGATGTTTCTTTATTACAGTTTCTTC
>DPWF01000114.1:0-8369 GCA_003526435.1 Chitinophagaceae bacterium
CGGGTTGAACAATAACGGACGACAATGCATCAAAACGATAGTCACCTTCTCCTGTTACACGCAGGGAGCCCATAAATGGCATTTCAGCTACAGATGTCTGAGCCAGTTTTTCTTTGGTCGATTTCACCCATTCATTGAATTGTCCGATAGCCGTTACTTCATCCGAATCGGTTTCATGAGCCAGAAAAAGAAAGAGATTTTTATCGGCCTGAACAGCCTTGGGTTCAAAGCGAATTTCCTGTGTGGGGGCCAATAATGCAGTACCAGCAGCATCAACAACAGCAGACTGCCGATGAATTGTAAAACTACCAATATCCGGCAGCCCGAGCTGTCCGTTTAAAACAAGGTATTTATACAATAATTGCTGTATCATAATTCCGGTTTACCGGAACGAATATACAACTCCGCCCAAAACATTCAATCCCAATACCTCATATTGGTTCCAGCGCTGGTATTTATTGTTGAGTACATTATTCAGTTGCACCCAGAGATTGAGTCTGGGCATTACTGAAAATTCTGCACCCAGGTTCAGATCGGCGGCTGGTTTCAATTTGAAGGTATTTATACTGGTATTGCGGTATTTACTGCCATCCCAGAAGAAAGCATCTGCTTTTAATTGCAGGTCCTTCAAAATTTTCCATTTCAATGAACCAGTCAGTTCAAATGGCAACAAGCCCCATGGCTCATATGATGGCATATTCGAAAAGCGACGGAATGTGGCCCCTGCCAGTAAAGAAAGTTTCTCCTGCAATGTATAACCCAGTTCTCCATGTACCTGTACCACATTCATGGTTGACTCATATAACACATTGAATGTTTTCCCATCCGTTACCGAATTAGGGAAAACCGGTTGGTTATTCAGTTGTTGAAACGATAGTCTTGCCCGATAAGTTAAATGATTACCCGCCGATCCTTTAATACCAGCATATTGCTCCATTACCTTTGTGTTCATTAGCATGAGCATTGGTGTATATACCCATGGATTAAAATCGGCGATGCTGCGGTAACTGTTTTTATTGAAATAACCATGCCAGCCCGCTTCGGCCACCAATGGCGTTTCCGGTACTTTTACTTCGGCTGTAATATTGGGCAGAGTGGCATATTTACCATTATCCCAGGATGGCCTGATACCCGCTGATAACCTGAACCCTTTGCTGTTATATTCAACTGATGGACTTACATAAAACAGGTTATTGGTTTGTTTGTATCTCGTACCGATGCCTAACACTTCGAAATCGGTTTTAGCAATATCGGCAGTGATACCAAGATCAATGGCGAAATGCTCCCCGAACTTTTTCTTCAGGGGCGCATTGAGTACGGCATTGTATTCTTTGTTCGAATTATTGTCGCTGAAATAATGCAGGCTGATTTTTGGTGCATACGTAATATTAAATGCATTGGCTTTTTTATTCCTCAGTCCTACTTCTATTCCTGCATGGTTAAACCTTCTTAGCAAGGATTCTTTTTTATAACTGTATACGGATGTATCATACCCATAGAAATAGCGTGTGGTATTTTTATACCAGGCTTTGGTGGTCCATTCATTGTTGTTATTGGTATTAAATACAGACAATACGCTCAGCCCCAGGTTGGCATATTGTTGTGCAAACAGGTTACCCTTATTGGTGAGATAGTCTGCCGTAACAATGGTATTACTCTTTACCCCATCACCAAAAGAAAAAGCACCTGCTAAAAGAAAACTGTTGAAGTTGCCTAATCCTACTTTCACCGAATGATCATTCTGCCAGTGAAAGCCGGTATCAACGGGCAGGGCCAGCGGACGAATAGGTACTGGCTGATAGGAAAAGAAAAGATTCTGAGACGGCACCGTATACGTTACAGACGTTCTGGATGAATCAATAAAAGGAGATGCTGCAGTAAAATTAATCTTTGCTGCATTTTTCAAAGATGGCTTGAAGGCAGATGTTACCGTTACTACTTTCGGAGATGATGTGTCGCCCAATGCCTCACGGTTGGTTGCAGACTCCGTTTGCTCTTTTGTGGTTACTGTTTTTTTTGCCGGCGCAGCTTTCTTTGTATTACGTCTGCGTTGTGCATCGGATGATACTACAGACAATAGCAACAGTGCCAATAAAAAGCCTTTATATGTTTGACGAATCATGTATGCTGATTTATTCTTGTTCTACCTTATTTGTTTTATTCTTCTCTGCCAGTACCAGTGCCAGTTTCTGTTCTGCCTCTTTTTTCAACTCTTCAAGGGTACCATTGTCTACAATACTTTTGAAGGTGGCTTCTGCATTAAACAAATCCTTTTGTTTGAAGTAGATATCACCGAGTAACAGGTAACTTTTGGTGACCCAATATTCATAGGACCCTGATTTCTTAATCACATCAAATGCAGATTTCTCCGCCTCGGTCAGTTTATCCTGCTGAAAAAGGATTTCAGCAATACGGTATTGCGATTCGGCGCCATATTCCGATTTACCCGTTGCCATCACCTGTTTATAAGCGGCAATAGCCTGGTCGGGTTCTTTATTCAATTGATGATTTTTAGCCACCACCAGACTCGCCATCATTTTATCATCGGTGGCAATACCCGACTCCTTCAGGAGTTCCTGTGCATTGGGTGCCGCTTCTGCCCATTTCTGTGCCCTGAACTGACAACGCAATAACCCTCGCATGGCTTCCAGTTTATTCTCCTGTTGGGTGGCAATAGGTTTTAACTGGGTGAAATATTTTTCAGCCTGCTCATAATCTTTTACTTCGAAATAATAGATCCTCGCCGCCTGTAATACACTTCTTTCTGCAAATGTGCTTACCCCCTTCCCTGCCACTGCTACATAAAAGGGCAATGCTTCTTTCAAAGCTTTTTCTGTGACAAAAATTTCTGCTGTAAAATAATTGGCCTCTATCTGGTAACGTCCGTCAGGGAACTTGGAGAGATAATCCTTGAATCCATTTTTAGACCCTGTCCAGTCTTTTACATCATACCTTAACATGGCAGATTTAAAGGTCAGTGAGTCTTCTTCATTATAAGTAACCGGACGACCATTGGCCCTCATAAATGCGGCAAACTCTCCGGGTTGCTGACGCTCTACAAATAAATTACGGATATACTCAATAGCATCATTGGTTTCCGGTGCATTGGGATAAGTAGATACCAGGGTCTTAAACTGTGTAAGGGATTCTTCGTTTTTATCGAGATTAAAATAAGCAATTCCTGTTTTCAGGTATGCCTCCGGTTTTAAGGATGCAGCTTTATTGCTTTTAATCAGTTTATTCAATGGTACCAATGCCGCCTCATAATTTTCATCTGCTATATATGTATTGGCAATTTCCAGTGCGGCATCGGAGGTAAAAGGAGAAGCAGGATATCTGGTATCGATACTCTGTAATAATTTCAGCTTCTCTGTATTCTGGTTCATAGCACCCGCAATAATGGCTTTCTGAAACAGTGCATAATCGGCTCCATCCATTTGCAGCGCCATTACCTGGTCATATATTCTTAAAGCCTGTTTGTAATCTTTGTTCATAAAATAACAATCGGCGGAACGCAGGTAAGCATCTTTTTCAATGGTTGATGAAGTTGAACCCACATTTTTGGCAATGGCCTCAAACTGTTCTTTTGCTGCCGGGTAGTTCTCTGTTTTTAATAAAGCATAACCCAGGTTATATCTTGCATTCATCGTGTTCACTTCTCCGTTGGCCATAGGATTTTTGAGGTACTCTGTGAAATAAGCTATGGCTGATTCATTGTTACCATTGCGATAAGCAATCTCCCCTTTCCAGAAACGGGCCAATGACAGTAATGTATTGTTATAGGGCACTTCCAGCAAACGGCTCAGCAAAGGATCGGCCTGTGTAATTTGCTGGTCGTTAATCAATTCTACTGAACGTCCATAGAGTAAACGCGGGTATATCTTCATGGCATTTTCACTTCTCACCGGCAAACTTTCGTACAATGCCAGTCCGTCTTTATAATTACTCGTATTGGCCAGCGTACTTACCAGCAACTCTCTTGCCTCCTGTAACATGGTTGATGCCGGATAAGCAGCAGTGAATGCCTGAAAGCCTTTTAATGCAGCATCCATATAGCCTAACTCATAAGATAGTTTGGCATAATTGAACGACGATACTTCTTTCTGCAATGCATTACTGTTGTTTGCCGCACAAAACTGGAATGCATTTCTGGCATTTACCTTATCATTGGTTTTGTGGTAGGCATCTGCAAGCAGGTACATACTGTTCTGCGCCAGTGAATCTTCTCCACCTCCCAGTTGTTTGAATCCGTCAATAGCTCTGGACCAGTTTTTGGCTTCGTAGTAACAGTATGATAACTCATACAAATCCTCACGTCTTACTTTCTGGTTACCCGCTACATATTTTTCGAGGTATGGAAGTGCTTTTGGATATTGTCTTTTTTCAAACCAGATATGTCCAACAAGTTGACGCAACTGAAGATCATAATATTGTCCGCCTTTATTCAATGCAGCTTCTCCATACTCCAGTGCCCTGTCTCTTTCGCCATTGAAATAATAGATTTCAGCGAGATAGAACGGAACCACATTCTGGTAGTCGGGTGATTTTTCTGCCACCTGGAAACTGGCAATGGCTTCACTGTATTTTTTTTCATTGAAAGCGATAAAGCCGTAGTAATAATTCGCGTCAATATAATTGGGATCTTCTGGTATCTGGCGAATGGCATTAAAGAGTGGCTTTGCTTTATCGAACTGCGTCATGGTAAAATAACCATATGCCTGGTGAAACTTCATATCGGCAATCTCACGGTTACTGAGGTTGGCGATATTGGTTTTCTCATAACTGGCCACTGCTTCGGGCAGCATTTTTCTGCGGTAATAATATTCCCCGAGATGAAAGCGCATCATCTGTACATGCGGCACATCATATTCTGTCTCTGTAAAATCAACCGCCATGGGTGCGGCAGTTGAATCATTGATTTTTAATCCACAAAGAATATAATAGTACTTCGATTCTAACTGTACGGCCAATGTGAGATTGCTGTTGGGTGCACCATTGCTGTAAATTTTTTTGAACACCGGATAGGCAAGCCCATACTGGTCGTTCTGAAACAATTCTTTTGCCTGCTTGAACTCGGCATCAGGGTCTTGTTGTATTTGTGTGATCTGTGCATATGAGTTTGATTGAATCGCCAGACCTGCGATAACCAGACTTATGGATAGGAATCTGTTCATAGATTGCGGACTGCTTAATGACAAAGATTTCTGTTTCTTTCTTAATGAAAAGCGAAAAACCTGTTTTAAAGGTAGTATTAGCGTTTTGTAAGCAAAGGCTTAACAGCTATTTGTGGAAAAACAGATCAAGGACGTAAGTTTGTCAACAAATCAGGATAACTATGTACGCCCACAGCACAACGTTGAGAATACGATATGCAGAAACGGATCAGATGGATATTGTGTATTATGGTAACTATGCCCAGTTCTTTGAAGTAGGCAGGGCAGAATGGATCCGTGAACTCGGTTTTACTTATAAGAAGATGGAAGAAATGGGCATTCGTATGCCCGTTGTAGAAATGGAAGCTCGGTTTTTAAGACCCGCACATTACGATGATCTAATTACCATCAAAACCATATTAAAAGAACTACCTGCCGATCACAGCATCAGTTTTTATCATGAAGTATATAACGAGCAAAACAAATTACTTACTACCGGTAAAGTAACACTGTACTTCATCGATAGTCATACCAACAAAAGAGCTCAGATGCCGGAGGCATTGCGCGAAAAACTCCAGCCTTTTTTCCAGGATCAGAGCCTGCTGTAATCGGGGCGCCAGTTTTGTATAGCAGCTTTGATGTCTTTGTTACCCATGTTTTCCTTGGCTGCTTTTTCGGCTAATGCGGGCAATTCTTCATCAGATGCAAAACGAAGGGCAATGATCTGCCTCAGTCTTAAGGCTTGTGGTAAAGGTTTTCCTGTGAGTATAAAATGTCGAAACTGTTCTTCTGCCCTGATAGCTCTGTCCTGCGCCTTGAGCGCAAATGCTCGCACATACCAATAGATAAAACCAAGTACAATACTGATAAGACAGATAAGCGAGGCTGAATACAGGTTGTCATCAGCAGCATCTGCCATGTTGATAAAAGCACCAATCAACAAACAAAGAAGAGCTGGTGCCACAAAAAAATGCCATACAGGTACATAACGTGTATGGTTACTTAGGTTTTGTTCTTTCATAATTTTTATTTTCTCCCCGGATTAAAATCCGGGGCAGGGTTAAGTCAGAGATGTTTTGGTTATTTAAAACATCATCATTTTTACATTCAAATCACCTTGCCCTGGATTAAAATCCGGGGCAAGGTGATTACAGGATTATTTTAATTCATCGAGTACAAGAAACATTTTCTTTACTATTTCACTGGCCGATCCATCATAATTGTTTACCAACATGGCGATGGTATAGGCAATTCCGTCTTTCGATGTATGATAACCCACAAAACCTTTTGATCCTCCGATAGTTCCACTCTTTAACTTCATTTTATTATACTCCGGAAATGCATCCAGATAATAACTGTACCAGGAGCGTGTACGGGCATACTGCAATACTTTAATCAAAGCATGGGTGGTGACCCTGTTTTGTGGTGATAATCCACTTCCATCAATCATTCTAAGTGCCGCAGGATCAATACCTTTCTCTTTCCAGAAATTTTTCATGACCTCCAGTCCGTCTTCTGTTGCGCCAAATCCATTTTGCTGAAATGCCATGGCTTTTACCAGGCTTTCTCCATAAAGGTTTATACTTTTTTTCATGAACCAGTAATTGATACTGTCAAGCATTGGCGATACCTGTGTATGAAGGGTCGTAATTTTACCTTCTGTTGTTTTTTCCCGCACACCTGGCTGTTTTCCGCCTGCAGCCAGATGGGCCGCTAAACTATAGGCCAGTTGCTGTTGCGGATTGGTCATGGAACCCGATATGGTAAAGCTTTTCTGGGCAGGCGGTATCGTTCCACGTACATATACCCTTTCATTATAGGGTGCAGAAAAAATATAGGCATTATCTCCACTTCCCTTTTTACCCGCTTTCAGCTCATTGGTAAAAAGCAGGTTATGAAGCTTGGGGATGGTTTTACTGATCAATACAGGGTCTCCGGTATTGGGGCCCGATTTCAGTACCAGATCGTACTGGTTCTCTCTCCAGTTAATGCCATAGGCACCGGCACCATAATAGTTACCCATATCGTCCCAGGGCCATCCACCTGGTACAGATGAACTCTCCCACAGGTCGCCATGCATGATGATATTACCCGTTATGGTTTTAATACCGGCTTTATGAATGATCTCTTTCCACTGTCTCAAAATCATCGTATCACTGGTATTGCTATAGCGCCAGCTTCCGAGTGTAGGGTCACCAGCACCGGTAATATGCAGGTTGCCGTTGAGTTTTCCACCGGCAATCGTTCCGTCATGTCCAATCTTGGTGGTAAACGTATAATCTTTACCTAGCAGTTCAAAAGCAGTGGCACTGGTAACCGTTTTCTGACAACTGGCAGGTGCCAATCCTGTATTTCCATTGTATTCATACACAATGGCGCCTGTTTCGCTGTTCACCACTGAGAACCCGAGTGTAGCATAGCGCATTTGCGGATCATTCAGCAATTGTTGAACCGATTTTTGTATTTTTTCCTGTACCGTTTGTGCACTGATACCGGTCAGAAAAAAAACTAAACTCGCGCAACTGTAAACAAGTCTTCTCATAAATGCGTTTTACCTTGCAATAAAATTAAGCGCCTGTAAAGTATGGAAAAAGTTTTTGCATCAATTATTACAATCGGCGATGAGCTACTGATTGGCCAGGTAATAGACACCAACAGCGCCTGGATAGCCCAGGAACTGAATAAAGCAGGCATACAGGTAAAAAACAGGGTAGCTGTTGGCGATACATGGGATGATATATGGCAGGCACTTGATGAAGAAAGTAAGAAAGCATCCATTGTACTCATTACGGGCGGACTTGGACCTACGGCAGACGATATTACCAAACCCTTGCTCTGTGAATATTTTGGCGGAAAGATGGTGATGCATGAAGAAACACTGTCGCATGTTACATTTCTTTTTGAAAAAGTATTCAAGCGCCCGATGATTGAAAGAAACAGGAAACAGGCAGAAGTACCAGATGTGTGTACCGTTTTAAAGAATGAGAAAGGAACAGCGCCAGGGATGCTATTTGAAAAAAATGGCGTGATCTATGTTTCCATGCCCGGCGTGCCACATGAAATGAAATGGTTGATGCAAAACCATGTATTACCGCTGATTGAAAAACGCTTTACAACCGGTTTTATCCGTCATAAAACCCTGCTCACAGCAGGCATTGGTGAATCTTTCCTGGCAGAAATGATTGCAGATATTGAGTTATCGCTCCCCTCTCATAA
>DPWF01000114.1:8394-8616 GCA_003526435.1 Chitinophagaceae bacterium
GACTGGCTTATCTACCCAATTATGGCATGGTTAGACTTAGGTTAACAGCTACAGGAGCCGATGACACTTTACTGGAAAATGAATTGTCGGATTATTTTAATCAATTGCTGGAAAGAACAAAGGATTACCTGGTTATTGATGAAGATATACCGATGGAACTGGTGGTGGGTAAATTATTGAAGGAAAGAAACCAGACCCTTGCCACAGCAGAAAGTTGTACGG
>DPWF01000022.1:0-7349 GCA_003526435.1 Chitinophagaceae bacterium
TGACGCTTGTTGCTTGAATCTTATCCTCTCGCTCCTTATAATTTCGTGGCTTTATAAATCTTCACCAACCCATCATTCTCACTGCTTACTACCAGCAGACTTTGTTGTATGGGGCTTTTGGAGGCGGGTATGAACAGCATGCCTTCGGGTGCATCACCTGTTTTAATCATTTTCAGAAATACCGGTGCGGTAGGATTACTTACATCATAAATAGCAATGGCATCGGCTCTTTCTAGACCCACAAAAGCAATTTGTTTGTTGCCAACTTTTCCGAGTGTGATGGCTTCGGGTTCAACTGATTTATCATCGCTTCTTCCATCATCGTAAACGGCAAGGTCTTTTGCTTTTACATCCAGTTCATTTTTACTGTCGAACACCAGCGAGCCGTTCGATGCATCCCAAACACTGAAAGAGCGGGCACCCATACTGTATATGGCATCATAATCACCATCGCCATCGGTGTCGCCATCGGTGGTAAGCATATTGAGGCGACCCAGTTGTGCATCGGTTTTTAGTGTTGAGGCATTGGGAAATGCAGTGGCATCGAGGTTAACACTCGAAACCCTTTTAAAATCTGTAAAAGCAGTGTATTCTCTGGAGTCTCCTTCATTGGCAGTAAACAAATAGGTTTTGCCATTGTAAGAAAGATTGGCAATAGCATCGGGCATATAAATACCAAAGATTTTCCAGGGTGCAAAAGCAATGGCATTATCGCGGTCAGATACATCTGTGGCATGGGCCGTCTGGTTAAAATCCTTATAACCCAATGGCATAATGCTGGTGATGGTTTTTGAAGACAGGTTAATACTGGCAATGGCATTGGCTTCCTGTAAAGTAACCCAGGCTGTTTTTGAATCGGATGAAACAGTAATGTATTCCGGTTCTATATCGTTCAGGAAGTTTTTATTCAGTCCACTGATGCGGAAACCCTTTGCGGCTAATGCAGCCTGCTGACTGGCAAAAGCAGAAAAATTAATAGTGGTAACAGCGTAATTATCTGCTACACTGATAATAGAAATCGAACCTTCGGGGTCGGCGCTGTAACTGGCATTGGGTTCTCCTTCGTTGGCGGTGAGAATAAATTTTCCATCGGGGCTGTACACCACCATATCGGGCAGGGCACCAACGGTAATTATTTTTTCTTCGGCATAAGTGCTGGTATTAAACACCACTACTTTGCCATTTTCCTGTTTGTTAACCGATTCAATGGCAGCGGCCAGTTTACCATTACTCACGTCTACACTGTTTACATAACCACCATAAGGGGCCATACTGATGCTGTGTATTACTGTAATATTGGCCGGGTCGGCTACATTAATCACATCAATTTTATTGGTGGTACCGTTGTTAACGGCAAATAATCTTTTGGTGGCAGGGTCGTATGTGGTAATTTCTGCTGCGCCGGCACCGCCGAGGTTCAGGGAAGCAATTTCTGCATAGGAGGCCGGGTCTTCGTTTACAATTATTTCAGTGGGGCCGGTTTCGTCTTTTTTGCAGGCAACAAATGCAAGAACACAAAGTAACATGCTGGTAATTCTTATCATAGATTCAGTTTTGCTGCAAAACTGAACCCGCAACATGATGGAATCATTAAGTACCTGTTACCGAATTGTTATTGACCCTCAATAAAATAGGCAAAAAAACAGGTGATAATGTGGATTATATGTGAAAACCCCCTATTTTTGCTGCCCCGAAAGGGAAAGAAAAGCTTCAAGCTGCAGGCCTCAAGGCACAAGCAAAACCTTGTACTTTGTTTCCTGAATCTTGAATCTTCACCGAAGGTGCGGTAGCTCAGTCGGTAGAGCAAAGGACTGAAAATCCTTGTGTCGCCGGTTCGATCCCGGCCCACACCACAAAAACCCCAGTTCGCTTTTGGCGGATTGGGGTTTTTTGTTTTTGGTATTGTTGGTCGGGCCAATAACAGCGGCAGCCAAATCAATTAAACTTTTGACACTTATGACGGATGGATCATATCCTTTTTAAGGATGGGCGGTCATATTTTTATATACATCGTATTACGATGTACTATTGTAATGCGTAGTTTTGATACATGAAAGATGAATTCCTGAAAAACTGGGACACGCAGATGAAAAAGGGGCTGTTACCGTTATTCGTTCTGCATATTATCGCAGAAAAAACCTGTTACGGATACGAGCTGATCGAAAGGCTAAAAGAAATAACTGGTTTTGATATTACCGAAAGTACCATGTATCCTCTTTTAACCAGGCTGTTGAAAGAAGGATTACTCGAAGCAAAATGGGTAGAACAGAACACGGGAATACCACGTAAATATTATTCTCTCACAAAAGATGGTAAATCAAAGTTATCTGAAATGAAAGAGGCGAGCCGTACCATTTTCTCAAAAATCATATAAGCATGAAACCGATCATATTCAAACAACAGAATGCACAACGTGTATATAATAATTATATCAAACGATGCAGGAAAGCCATTGTACTACTTTCACATAGCGATCAGGAAGATGTATTGATGGAAATCAACAGTCATATATACGAACATCTCCAACAACACTCATCTGAAGACGAGCTTAACCTGCTCCTGAATATCCTCGAACGAATGGGGGAGCCGGAAGAGTCGCTAAAGGAAGTAGTGGCATTGAGAAAAATTGACCAGGCGGTTAAAACGTTTAATCCCAAACACCTGGTGATGGCTCTGTTACTGAATATCAGGAATGGGTTGGTATATTCAATTTTATCGATCATGCTGTTATTGTTTCTAACAAGCATGTTGCTCGTTATCCTTAAAATATTCTTTCCTGCCGATACCGGTTATTTTGTTCGTGACGATGAACATCATTTCGGTTTTATCATGGGCGATAAGGGAGCAGAAACCATGGGCCTCTGGTTTATTCCATTGATGCTGTTCCTTGCTGTTCTCTTTTATGGCATCATCATTTTTTCATTAAGAATGATCCGCAAGAAATAATCTACTCACATATTAAAATTCAAAGCATGAAACGTAATTTTTATTGCGGTGCTACCGTATTGCTATGCCTGTTTGTAACACAAATACTTGCATACAACAAACCAAATCAACCAACAAACAAAACAGCGGGAACAGAAAAAATTTTGTTGGTCATAAGTAGTTATGGAAAAGACAGCGGACAAATACGACCCGGCTACGAATTCGATGAGTTTTCGCAAGCCTGGCTAATTTTTTCAAAAAATGGTTACGAGATAGATGTGGCAAGTCCGAAAGGAGGATCAACAGAACCAGATGAATTTAATAAAAACAAAAGCTATAACGCCGCTGTTCTGTCTGACAAAGCAGCAATGAATAAACTACAACATACCATACCTACTGCGATGGTTGATTATAAACAATATAAAGCCATCTATGTAGTGGGTGGAAAAGGTGCCATGTTTGATTTGCCATTTGATCCTTCACTACAAGACATCGTTTACCATATGTATCATACACAAAAAACCGTGATAGCTGCCGTGTGTCATGGCCCAGCAGCGTTTGTAAACATCAGGCAAACAGACACCAGCTATTTACTGTCTGGTAAATCGATGACGGGTTTCTGTAATACAGAGGAAAAAAAATTTGGAAAGAAATGGGTGGCAGCATTTCCTTTTATGTTAGAAGATAAGCTGAAAGCAAGAAATGTGTATTTCACGAATGCAGACATGATGCTGCCACATGTGGTAGTTGACGGGAAGTTTATTACCGGACAAAACCCTTATTCAACATCCTTATCAGCCGAGGCAGTAGTAAAAGCATTAGGCAAAACACCTGTGCAAAGAAACCTGTACCCTGATGAAAATAGTATGTTGCTGGTAAAAGATTGTCTGATAAATGGTTTTGATAAAGCCGTAGAAACACTCCGGCAAAATCAGTCAGCGTACGATATTGAGCTGATAGCAGTATATGGCTATTATCGTTTAATTGATGAGAAAGTTGATGATAAGGAAACTGCCACAGCATTAAATATTATTGCCCTGGCTACACCTTATATGTTTAATGAAGTATTACAATTTGAAATGGCGAAGGGTTATATACGACTGAAAAACCCTGGCAAAGCAAAACAGTTATTACAGGAGCTACTGGAGAAAAAACCATCTTTCGAAAAAGCCCGACTGCTTCTGGAAACCATTAAATAAGCCTGCAGACAAACATTGGGGAAGCTTTGTACATCCCTAATGTTTGTCTTTAAACTATCCCATACTTCTTCTTTACCGTATTCAACACCACTGGGTCATAGTACTGTTTCACCTGTTGTTACCCGTTGGGGTTTTTTCTTCGCAGGGTGGCTCTACATAATTAAGAGAATTTTATTCACAGAATCTGCAGGAAACGTTCAAGAAAATAACACCCTGCGTTAATTAACCTGTCTATTTTCCGCATTTTTGCGGCGAATATGCCTGATAATGCGGGGAATAACTGTTATATTTACCGCATAAAAGCGGGGAATAATGTATATTCACGAACATAGAGACTGGCCGAAATTCACCTGGAACAGCGAGAAACTGGCGGGTTTATTGGCAGAAATACGGCACAGACAGGGTAAAATGCTCGGAAAGATGGAAGTATCAGGCTTCTCAATTCGTGCTGAAGCTGCCTTGGATAACCTGACACTGGAAGTTGTTAAGTCGAGTGAGATTGAAGGAGAGATCCTTGATGCCGATCAGGTGCGCTCTTCTATTGCCCGTAGATTAGGGATGCAAATCAGTGGGTTGGTTCCTTCAGATCGAAACGTGGATGGCGTGGTTGAAATGATGCTGGATGCTACCCAGTCTTTTGATCAGCCGCTTACAGAGGAACGTTTATATGGCTGGCAGGCCTCCTTGTTTCCGACCGGTCATAGCGGCCTTCTCAAAATTACTGTAGGTGCATGGCGAACGGGAAAAAATGGTCCTATGCAAGTAGTGTCTGGCGCTATTGGAAGAGAAAAAGTGCATTTTGAAGCACCGGAAGCAGCAAAGCTATCCAGTGAAATGGCAGACTTTCTCGACTGGTTCAATACAGAGTGCAGTCTCGATCCCGTTCTTAAATCCGCTATTGCACACTTATGGTTTGTGACTATTCACCCTTTTGAAGACGGCAATGGACGTATTGCCAGAGCGATTACAGATATGCAGCTTGCTCGTGCAGATAAAACAGCACAAAAATTTTATAGTATGTCAGCACAAATACGAATTGAACGCAACGACTATTATAATATGCTTGAGAAAACCCAGAAAGGTTCCCTTGATATTACTGAGTGGCTGGAATGGTTTCTAAGTTGCCTGGGTCGATCATTTGATCATATGGAGAACACTTTGCATCATGCTAATCGTAAAACGTATTTCTGGGATGCTGTGGGGCAAGTTGAATTCAATAATCGTCAGCGATTGTTGTTAAACAAACTGCTTGACGGGTTTGATGGAAAACTGAACACTTCTAAATGGGCAAAGATTGCAAAATGTTCTACAGATACAGCATTGCGTGATATTCAAGACTTAATGGACAAAGATATTCTTGTAAAAGAAGACGCTGGTGGTAGGAGTACAAGCTATCTTTTAAATAAGGTGTTTAGCAAAAGCAAAAAAGCATAGCGGCATTCTGTTCGGCATTGTGTTGAGTTAAACTATTACCCGAAAAGAAAAAGAATCCCTTCTGCGCAGAATGTTGAAGAAAAGACCCCCCTGCTCAGCTTTTACTTTGTTACTGTTTCAGTGCAAATTTTTTTAAGAAACCCTTACCTTTCCTGTATGCACATGAAAAAAATAGCCATTGTTATGGCCGCCTGCCTGCTGGTCATAACTTCCTTTGCCCAAGACACCGCAGCCATCTACCTCAAACTACAGGAGATTGCCATCATAGACCAGAAAGTGATGATGCCCATGCGCGACGGTATGCGACTGGCCACCGATATCTATCGCCCCAAAGGCAACCAGAAAGTGCCCATCGTTTTTTCCAAAACACCTTATCAGTTTAATACCTGGGTCGATGGTAAAATGACCACCCGCACCATGGAAGAAGCCTACAATGCTGTTTCCCGCGGTTATGCCTATGTGGTACAGAATGAAAGAGGACGTTATTTTTCGGAAGGTGAATGGGATATTCTCGGACCCCCCATTACCGATGGTTATGATGCATTTACCTGGATGGCCAAACAACCCTGGAGCAATGGAAAAATCGGCGTAATTGGCTGTTCCTCTACTGCGGAATGGCAGATGGCTGTGGCCTCACAAAACCATCCGGCGCTTGCAGCCATGGTGGCACAGGGTTTTGGTGCAGGAGTTGGTCGTGTAGGTAAATTTATGGAGCAGGGTAACTGGTACCGTGGTGGCGCACAGCAGATGTTATTTACTGCCTGGCTCTATGGTACACAGAACGATAAATTCAAACCCACATTCCCTAAAAACATACAACAGAAAGATCTACAGCGCTTGCAACGCTTTTATGATATGTCGACAGAAATGCCAAGGGTAGACTGGTCGGTAGGACTTCGTCACCTGCCTGTTCAGGATATCATTAAAAATGCAAAGGGATCTGATGGTGTGTATGAAGACATGATTCGCCGCAAACCCAATGATCCGAAATGGTTCAAAGGAGGTTTGTACCATGATAATATGCCACTGAATGTACCCGCCTACTGGTTTGTATCCTGGTACGATGTATCATCGGCACCCAATATTGCGCTGTTTAACCATGTGCGCAAAGCGGCCAAAGACAAGGCTACAGCAGACAATCAGTATTTGGTGATAGCGCCTGTATTACACTGCTCTTATAAACGCGCTACAGAAAACACCATTGTGGGTGAAAGAAGTGTGGGCGATGCAAGACTTAACTACGACGAACTTACCTGGGGTTGGTTTGATATGTTACTGAAAGGAGAGAAAAACGATTTCAAAGAAAAAAATCCCAGGGTACGTTATTATACCATGGGCAGCAACAAATGGCAGCAGTCTGAAACATTTCCTCCGGCAAATACAGAAATGCAAAACTTCTACCTGTCAAGCGCCGGAAAAGCCAATACCAGAAATGGTGACGGCCAGTTAAGTACTACCCTGCCAAAAGAAGACAAGCCCGATGCATTTACATATGATCCTATGAATCCTGTTCCATCATACGGTGGTAATGTATGTTGTACTGGTAATGCTGTACAGGGAGGTTCATTCGATCAGTCGAAGATGGAATTGCGTGATGATATACTGGTGTACACATCAGAAGAGCTGAAAGAGGGGATAGAAGTAACGGGTTTTATTGAATCTACTTTATATGTATCATCAACAGGCCCGGATACGGATATCACTATTAAGTTGATTGATGTACACCCCGATGGCAAAGCTTATAACCTTGATGAAACCATTCAGCGTTTACGTTACAGGGAAGGATACGAT
>DPWF01000022.1:7354-7577 GCA_003526435.1 Chitinophagaceae bacterium
AAAGGAAGTGTTTATGCAGAAAGGAAAAGTATATAAGGTAGATCTGACACCCATGGTAACCAGCAATTTTTTTGCAGCAGGTCATCGCATACGAATAGAAGTTACCAGCAGCAATTTTCCTCGTTTCGATAGAAACATGAATACAGGCGGAAAAAATTATGATGAAGCAACAGGTATTAAAGTAGAAAATAAAATTCATCATTCAGCACAATATCCTTCTGTG
>DPWF01000098.1 GCA_003526435.1 Chitinophagaceae bacterium
GGTAAGAATAGCTTCGAGGCTGATGCCTGCAAGGTCTACCCAACGTGGATCGGTTGGTAAATGAAGTCCCAGTATATTTTTGGTGTGATCAGAGAGTTCCATAGCGGCGATTGGCTTGCAAAATACTCAGGAAATATAAATTGCCATACAATGCAGCTTTAAAACAAATTGCTTTAGTTTTACTACTATGTATCCGGATGATTTCTTACAACGTAAACTGGATGAACGAATAGCCAGACAATCACTGAGAAGCCTTCGTTTTTCGAAAGGAATGATCGATTTCTGTTCAAACGATTACCTGGGTATTGCTCATGAGCATTTGCTTAACGTATCGCATGCTGCTGATTTGGCAACCGGCTCCACAGGATCACGGTTATTGGCAGGTAACTATCCTTTATTGCAGGAAACAGAAGAGACTTAAGCATTATTTCATCATGCTGATGCAGCACTTATTTTTAATTCAGGGTACGACGCCAATCTGGGTTTACTGTCATCTGTTCCACAAAAAGGAGATACAATTCTTTACGACCAACTTTCTCATGCTTCCATAAGAGATGGGATAAGGTTATCCTTTGCCCAGTCTTTTTCTTTTGCACATAATGATTTGACTGACCTCCGTAAAAAAATACAACAAGCCACCGGAACCATTTTTATTGTTACCGAATCTGTGTTTAGTATGGATGGGGATATTTGTCCACTGCAGGAATTGGTTGAAATGGCAAAGGAGCACAATGCCCACCTGATAATAGATGAAGCCCACGCAACGGGTGTGGTAGGTAAACAAGGAGAAGGACTGGTACAAATGCTGGGGTTGGAATCTACAATATTTGCACGTGTATATACATTTGGAAAAGCCTGTGGATGTCATGGAGCCGTTGTATTAGGCTCGGAACAATTGAGAACTTATCTGATTAATTTTTCGCGTAGCCTGATTTATTCCACAGCTCTTCCCGAACATGCTGTTGCCATGATTGGTGAATCTTACAGGTTATTTCCTGCTATGCATGCTGAGCGAAAACACCTCGAACAGTTGATCGATATTTTTCAGCAGGCATCACTTCGTTTTGAAAAACTCATATCATCAACACCTATCCAAGGCATCGTTGTGCCTGGCAACCAGGCCGTTAAAAACCTGGCAACAAACCTTCAGCAGGAAGGCTTCGATATTCGCCCGATTTTATATCCCACCGTACCCGAAGGCAAAGAAAGGCTTCGCATTGTGATGCATGCATACAATACGGTTGAAGAACTCCAGCGGTTGTTAACCTTCCTGACCTGATAGTAAGTTTATCGCAGGATGGTTATGTAAAATACCTTATATTCATTTTCAAATATTGGCTAATGAGAATCGTTCCATTTCTTATTTCAGCAATTGGTACAGCAGGTTTGATTGTTGTACTGAATACACAGTTGCCGGTAGGCGGAAGCAAAACACCAAGACTGGGTTATTTTCTTTCCCCTCAACAGGGATTCTGGCAAAATGCAGAGCCTGTAAACGCGTCATATAACGGCAATATTAAACTCGCCGGTTTAAAAGGAAAAGTGGATGTGTATATGGATGAAAGACTGGTGCCACATATTTATGCAGAAAATGATGTGGATGCCTATTACACACAAGGTTACCTGCATGCCAAATACAGGTTATGGCAGATGGAATTTCAAACACATGTGGCTGCTGGCCGGCTAAGTGAGATAGTTGGACCAGACAGAATTGATACAGATAAATTTTTCCGTAGAATGGGAATGGTTTATGCAGCCGAAAAAACCATGAAGGAAGCTTCAAAAAACAAAGACATAAAAGCAGCTATTGAGGCTTATGCCGAAGGGGTGAATGATTATATCAGAAAACTGGCACCCGAACAGATTCCTTTTGAATATAAATTACTTGATTATAAACCCGAAACCTGGACACCCGAAAAAACCTATCTGTTCCTGATGTTCATGTCGTACGATCTCACTGCAAGAGGGGTAACGAATGACCTGAAAATGACCAATGCAAGAAACTATTTCGGATATGAAGATTTTGATCAGTTGTACACAAACCTGCAGGACTCACTCGATCCAATTGTTCCCAAAGGTACAGTTTATGCACCTGCAGCAATAGCGGTAACGGCTCCTGCAAGTGTAGATTCTCTATACTATGGGAAAACAAATAACGGAGGTACGGCTGCGGCGCCGCTTGGTCCCGATAAAAATAATGGAAGTAATAACTGGGCTGTATCAGGAAGTAAAACGGCAAGTGGTAGACCTATTCTTGCCAATGACCCACATCTGGGTCTTAACCTGCCTTCTCTTTGGTATGAAGTGCAAATTACCACACCTACACACAGCACTTATGGAGCCAGCTTCCCGGGATCACCTGCTGTCATCATCGGCTTCAACGACAGTATTGCATGGGGTGTAACCAATGCAGGAAGAGATGTGATTGATTATTACGACATGAAATTCAAAGACAGTACACTGGAACAATACTGGTACAATGGTGTATGGAACAAAGCAGATGTAAAAGAAGAAGTGATCAAAGTAAAAGGTAAACCAGATGTAATTGATCATGTGGCATATACAGCATTTGGTCCGGTCATGTATGATGTAACCTATAAAAATGAAAGCACCAAAGGAAAATACCTGGCCCTCAAATGGACAGCCCACGAAGGTGGTCAGGGGTTGCAGACGTTTTATGATTTGAACAGGGCAAAAAATTTTGATGATTACCTCAATGCCATTCATAAATGGTCCTGCCCGGGGCAGAATTTTGTATTTGCTTCCAAAACGGGTGATATCGCCATTAAACAACAAGGTGCATTTGTGGCAAGATGGAACAGGCAAGGAGATTTTATTATGCCTGGTGAAGACAACCAGTATATGTGGCAGGGCATTATTCCTAATTCAGAAAACCCGATGATGAAAAACCCGGAGAGAGGTTTTGTGAGCAGTGCCAATCAGAAGTCTACAGATGATCGTTATCCTTATTACCTGGGAGCAGCAAGTGATTTCCCTGTGTACAGGGGAGTGGTCATCAATAAAAAGCTGGCTGCCATGAATAATGTTACGGCAGCAGATATACAGCAGATGCAGACAGACAATTACAATGTGTTTGCAGAAATGGCAAGACCTGCTTTATTGAAATTTATCAATGAATCATCTCTGTCAGCAGAAGAGAAAAAATATATCGGAATATTAAAAAACTGGAACTTGCGTAATGATATCGGAGAACAGGGGGCAACAGTATTCAGGGCCATCTGGGATAGTTTGGAAACAGCGATCTGGAAAGATGAATTTGATCGTTCGCCTTTACCCTTACCCTGGCCCGATGAACCAATATTGCTAGATATTATGTTGCGTGACAGTGTGTACTATTTTGCAGACAATGCCAATACGCCCGATAAAACAGAAACCCTGCAGGATGCAGTGATTATAGCCATTCAGAAAGCAACGAAAACTTGTTCTGAACTCGAAAAAAAGGGAGAGCTGGCATGGGGTAAATTCAAAGACACTAGGATTAATCACTTATTAAAAATTGATCCTTTAAGTCGTTTGCATCTTCCTATTGGTGGCGGAGTACATATCATCAATGCCACTACTAAAACACACGGTCCCAGTTGGCGCATGATTGTACACATGACAGATGATATTGAAGCTTATGGTGTGTACCCTGGAGGACAAAGTGGTAACCCCGGCAGTAAGTACTACGATAATTTTGTTGATACATGGGCTGCTGGAAAATATTACCGGATATTGTTTCTCACAAAAGAAGCAGCCGAAAAGAGTACACAGATGAAGTGGCACCTTAAATTCACTAACAGCTAAACTTTTTATATGAAATTTTTATCTGCATTGCTGTTAACAGCATTACTGGCTTTCGCAACAGGCTTGTATGGATTATTGCCCTGGTGGAGTTTTGCTTTTACATCATTTATTGTTGCGATGGCTATTCACCAAAAAGCCGGAAAAGCTTTTTTAGCCGGTTTTACAGGATTGTTTTTGCTCTGGAGTGTACTCGCTTTTCTGATAGATAATGCCAATGAACACATTCTGGCGACCAAAGTGGCCAATATACTGCCACTGGGCGGTTCCTACTGGGTATTGATTCTGTTAACGGGATTGATTGGTGGATTGGTATCCGGACTGGCAGCGCTCACAGGTAGTTATTTGCGACAGTCGCCAAAATCGTAGCATTCAAGTATTATAGCTATTAATTATTCGTTAAAGCATGCCTATATAATGGGCGATGTAATAAAAAGCAGGCAACCGCAACTTATTTTCGTTGCAACTCAGCCCACATGAAACCACTACTGCTTTTTACCCTATCGGTTATCTTAAGTTATGCCGGCAATGCCCAAACCATTAGCGGCACCATTACCGACTCGAAGAATGAAGTGCTGCCTTTCTCTTCAGTTGTTGTGAAAGGCACAACGCAGGGAGCTTCAGCCAATAGCAAAGGTTTTTATTCTATTCAATTGCAGCCCGGCAGCTATACACTTGTATGTCAGTATATAGGCTATAAATCAGAAGAAAAAAAAATAACGATTGAAAAAGGAAAAAATAGCGAAGTCAATTTTCAACTCGAACCACAGCAATATAGTTTGCAGGATGTAATAGTGAATACAAATGGAGAAGACCCCGCTTATGAAATCATCAGAAAAACCATCAGCAAAAGAACCCAGCACCTGAAAGAAATAAAGAAATTTTCAGCAGATGTGTACCTGAAAGGACAAATGCAATTACGCGATTACCCCAATCGATTTTTTGGACAGAAAGTAGACTTTGAAGATGGCGACTCCAGCAAACGGAAAATGTTGTTTCTCTCAGAAACCATTGCCAAATATTCGGTAGAAGTACCCAATAAGGAAAAGATTGAAGTGATTTCCACCAAAGTAAGCGGAAGAAGTAATGCTTTTGGGTTCAGTAGTCCGCAGATTATTTCATTTTATAATAATACCATACAGGTAGGAGAGGATCTGAATCCACGTGGGTTTATTTCGCCTATCGCCTCCAGCGCCCTTTCTTTTTACCGTTATAAGTTTGAAGGAACTTTTTATGAAAACGGAGTAGAGATCAGCAGAATTAAAGTCATGCCACGCAGGAAGTATGAGCCTTTGTTTCAGGGTTATATTAATATCATAGAAAATGAATGGCGCATACATAGTCTTAGACTGAATCTTGTTCGTGAGCAGCAGATGCAGTTTCTTGATACCCTGGTAGTAGAACAATTATATGTGCCTACCGGGAATTTATGGGTTATTAAAAACCAGGTGATCTATCCTTCAGGAAAAATTTTCGGGTTTGATTTTTTCGGAAGCTTTGTTCAGGTATATGATCGTTTTAACCTGAATCCGGTTTTTGCTAAAAAGTATTTCGACAACACCATCATTAAAGTATATGACAGTGCCAATAAAAAAACAATGGCTTACTGGGATAGTATTCGCCCGCTACCTCTGCTAAAAGAAGAAGTACTGGATTACAAAAAGAAAGACAGTCTTGAACAGGTAAGGAAAGATCCCAGGTATATGGATTCTCTTGACAGAAAAAGAAATAAAATTTCACTTGCAGGAATTTTACTCGGAGGACAGTCTATCAGTAAACAAAAGAAAAAAGTATTCATCAATTTCGATCCGCTCATCAATACATTTAATTACAATACAGTGGAGGGAGGTGTGTTGCATTTTTCTCCCACCTGGAGTAAACGCTTTGATGAAACGAGCAGGAAGTCATTGCAGATTACACCATACTTTCGATATGGTTTTGCGAATAAACATTTCAATACACACGTAACTGCCAGGTATAGTTTTGGTAAAAAATATTTTAACAGCATCAGTATTGCAGGTGGAAGAAGGGTATTTCAATACAATAATGCAGACCCCATTACCTCCAGAATTAATACCTATACTACACTTTTATATGAGAACAATCATTTGAAAATGTATGAGGCTAATTTCCTGCGTCTTAATTATTCAGCAGGAATTGGTAACGGGCTCACTTTTGCGGCAGGTTTTCAGTTCCAGGATCGGTTTGGTTTGAATAATCTGGCAGATCCGGTAAGTTGGAAAGATATTGCCGGAAGAAGTTTTACACCCAATTACCCCGTAGACCTAACCAACACAGTGATGCCACGTAACCAGTCGGCAACATTTACAGCAGGATTAACCTGGAGGCCCGGTGGAAAATACATTGAATTGCCCGATCGTAAAATTGGAATCGGATCTGATTTTCCAACCTTTAATTTTTCGGTAACACATGCTGTAAAAGGATTGATGGGCAGCGATGCAGATTTTACCAAATGTCGTTTGGCTGTTTCAGATGATCTCGATCTTAAACTTGGAGGAAAGCTGAGCTACCGTGGTTCAATTGGTGGTTTCCTGAGTGCTAAACAGGTCTATATTCCGGATTATACCCATTTTCAGGGGAATCAGACTGT
>DPWF01000106.1:0-1912 GCA_003526435.1 Chitinophagaceae bacterium
TGGGGCCGGTAAAGCCGTAATTCAGTACACGTTCTGCACTGATACCTCCGGTACCCTGTGTACGGTCCATGAAAATGCGGTTACGGGCAAAGAGGTTTTCAAACTCTTTGAGTACTTTCGGATACTCTTTTAAGAATTTCTCGAGTTTCGTAAACGCTGTATTTGTGAAATTCCTTTCAAAACCGCCAATACGCCCAATATTAGTAGTAAGGCGGGACCCACATACTTCTTCATATATTTCATAGATTAATTCACGGTATTGCATTACATACAGGAAGCCGGTATAAGCACCTGTATCTACACCAACGATTGAATTACAGATCAGGTGATCCGAAATTCGCGCCAGCTCCATAATAATTACACGCAGGTAGTCTACCCGTTTTGGCGTAGTAACACCCAACAATTTTTCGCATGTGAGGTGCCAGCCCATATTATTGATAGGGCTACTACAATAATTGAGCCTGTCGGTAATGGGTGTAATCTGGTAAAGCGGTCTGCGCTCAGCCAATTTCTCAAATGCACGATGGATGTACCCTACCGTTTGCTCAGTAGATACCACCCTTTCTCCATCAAGCTCCATGATATTTTGAAATACACCATGCGTGGCAGGGTGTGTAGGACCTACGTTTAAAGTAGTGGTCTCTTTTTCAATGGAACCTTCGGGTAATTTAATATTATGTTGTTGTTGCGCTAACATGTTTACTATGTTGATCAGCAGTTGAGCTAAATAATTCGTTATGTTGAGTGAGTAGTTAGAGTATTACTTTTACTCACTACTAACTACTCACTAATATTATCCCCTTCCAAACATTTCATCATCCTTATCAATCCTCGTCTGGTCTTCCAACGGATATTCCTTTCTTAATGGGAAATAGTCCATTTCGTCTACATTCAATATGCGTTTGAGGTTGGGATGTCCAACAAAATTTACACCATAGAAATCATAGGTTTCACGCTCCATCCAGTTGGCACTGGAAAAGAGTTGTGAAGCTGTGAATACATCAGGAGTTGCAACCGACGTAAATACTTTAAAACGGATCCTGGTATTTTCTTTAAGGTTATGCAGGTGGTATACTACCGCCAGTTCTCTGCCCGCATCATCAGGATAATTCACTGCACATAAATCTGTCAGAAAACGAAACTGAAGTGAATCATCATCATACAGAAACTGTAATACTTTCAGGTTCTGTTCTTTGGGTGCTTCAAAACTCAGCATTCCATAGCTGTCCTCAAAATTGTACACCAGTTCACCGAATTGATCTTTCAGCTTTTGTTGTATGTATTCGTTTGTTAAAGCCATTTTTATTTTTTTGTCCATGGTCCGTGAACCAGGTCTATAAACTATCTTACTGGATGCCGTAGCTATTCAGTAATGCTTTATAATGTTCACTATTTCTTCTGCGGATACTTTCCTGCCCGACCAGTTCCTGTATTTTCATAAAACCATCAAGGATGGCTTCAGGTCTTGGTGGGCAGCCTGGCACATACACATCTACAGGAATTACCTGATCGATACCCTGCAAAACACTGTATGTATCAAAAATACCACCACTGGATGCGCAGGCACCAACGGCAATTACCCAGCGTGGCTCTGCCATTTGCAGATACACCTGACGTAAAACAGGCCCCATTTTTTTGGCGATGGTTCCCATTACCATCAGCAGATCACACTGGCGGGGTGAGAAACCCACACGCTCGGAACCAAAACGGGCAAGATCGTAATGTGAACCCATGGTGGCCATAAACTCAATTCCACAACAGGATGTGGCAAAGGGTAAGGGCCAGATGGAATTTTTACGTGCCAGGCCTACTACACTGCTCAATTGCGTGGTGAAAAATCCTTCTCCCGAAAAACCTTCCGGCGCTTTTACAGTTGAGATTGCATCGGCGGTATTGGCTGGGATGGGGGTGT
>DPWF01000106.1:1930-2501 GCA_003526435.1 Chitinophagaceae bacterium
AGGTTACTTATATAACCATTCTAGCTTTTTCTTGTTGTAAAAACCTGTGAATTTATACTCACAGCAATATTAGTCTTCCCATTTAAGGGCACCTTTTTTGATAATATATACAAAACCTGTCAGGAAAAACGATACAAACATTAATACAGCCCAGAAACCTTCCCAACCCAATTCCCTGAAATTAACAGCATATGGGTAAAAGAATATTACTTCCACATCGAACAACACAAACAGAATGGCGACCAGGAAATACTTGATGGCCATAGGCTGTCGGGCATCGCCGTGACTTTCAATACCACTGGCAAATGTTTCCAGTTTGTCGGATGTTTGCCTTTTCGGACCCAGCCATTGTGAAACGGCGATCATCGTGGCCACAAAACCGGCTGCAAAAATCAACTGTAGACCAATGGGCAGATAACCATAGGCATTACTGGTAGCGGAAGCGTCTAACAAAAAAGTAGGCCAGTTCATGTTAAAACATTAATGTCCCGCAAAAATAAGCCTGTGAAGCATATAAAAAGAAAAACTCCCCCATATTGGAGGAGTTTTTACCGAATTATTTTTTAAGATT
>DPWF01000213.1 GCA_003526435.1 Chitinophagaceae bacterium
GCATGGCAGTCCGATGAATGCCATTGAATATAATGAATTTGCGATCGGGTGGAAGAATATAACCGGAAACATCCCTACCCCCTCAGCGATCTTATGTATTTCTGCACACTGGGAAACCCGTGGCACTTATGTTACTGCCATGGAACGACCAAGAACCATTCATGATTTTTATGGTTTTCCAAAAGCACTTTTTGATGTAGAATATCCGGCACCCGGCAGTCCTGCACTTGCTGCATTAACCATGCAAAGCATACAATCTGAAAATGTACAGGCCGATCATCAATGGGGACTCGATCATGGATGCTGGAGCATATTGAATCATATGTATCCCAATGCTGCCATTCCGGTTGTACAACTGAGCATGAATCAGCTACAAAAACCCGAATGGCACTATGCACTGGCCAGAGAACTATCGGACTTACGCAACAAAGGCGTTTTAATTGTTGGCAGTGGCAATATGGTTCATAACCTGGGTATAATGAACTGGCATACACCAGAAACAGGTTATGACTGGGCTGTAGAAGCCAATGAAAACTTTAAAGACTTGATTACAAAAGGTGATCACCAGCAACTGGCAGCCTATCACTCATTGGGCAGGGCCGTTCAGCAATCGGTACCCACACCGGAACATTTCTTACCTCTTTTATATTTACTGGGATTGAAAAATGATGCCGACAACCTGCAGTTCTTCAATGATAAAACCATTTACGGTTCCATCTCCATGACTTCGGTACTAATTGGCTGATTTCAGGAGATACGTTCCATCATTTTTTCTACCATCTTAAAGGTGGCAGGACAGTATGATACATTTTGCTGATGTACATGAATATATTCTGTCATTTTCTTTTTCTTCAGGTGAGGGAAGCCTGCACAATCTGCGGGTCTTACTTCATAAATAGCACACATATTGGTGCTGAGGTTTAGAAACTGACAGGGTTGTTTGGTATTCATCCAGTCGCCATCTTCTTCATCGAAATACAACCATTTCTCTTTGAATTCTTTGGGTGTCATACTGAAATGAGTGGCTATTCTTTTGATATCGGTATTGGTGAACGTTGGGCTCATGGTTTTACAGCAGTTCGCACAGGTCAGACAATCTATTTCCTTCCATACTTCCGCATCAATTGTTTCAGCCATTTTATCTAAATGTCTGGGAGGATTTTTTTCAATCTTACCTAAGAATTTTTTGAATGCTTTCTGATGGTGTCTTACTTTTTGTTTGAACGAACGAAGGTTAATCGGCTGCATGTAGAACTAAAATATATGTTTATGCTTGCAATATCGGTGAGCCACTGCGTTATGCCAAATCATTTTATACAACACAGCCTATTTACAGATTTATTCACCGCTCCACTCAAAAGCTCCTCATTATCTTTATTTTTACCCTACCTAAAAATTCGCAGGGATCAGTCTCATATTCAAATTTTCAAATTCACCCATTTTCAAATTATATGTGGGACGCCTATAAAAAAGGATTCAAAGCTTTCCTGCGACTCGAGAAATCGTTGAGCGATTTGTCTGTTGAAGCCTATTTACGTGATGTTGACAAACTCACACATTTTCTCGGTAAAGATGAAGCCAATCCCTCTCCTGCTGCTGTTACTTTAAAAGACCTGCAGGGTTTTACCAGATGGATTGGTGAACTGGGCATGACTGCTACTTCTCAGGCCAGGATCATTTCAGGTATCCGGAGTTTTTATAAATACCTGCTCACAGAACAGATTATTACGGCTGATCCTACTTCATTGCTCGAAGCACCCAAAACCAAAAGGGCCCTGCCTGATGTATTGAGTTTTGAAGAAATAGAGCTGATCATTGGGCAGATTGACCAGAGCAAACCCGAAGGTGGTCGCAACAAAGCCATCCTCGAAACCATGTACAGTTGCGGATTAAGGGTGAGTGAAGTGGTAGGATTGAAAATATCCTGTCTGTATCTTGATGTTGGCTTTATCAGGGTCATCGGGAAAGGCGATAAGGAAAGATTGGTTCCTATTGGTTCAGATGCCGTGAAATACATCAAACTCTATAAAGATACCATCAGGGTACATCAACCACAGGTAAAAGGGTTTGAAGACATTCTTTTTCTGAATGGAAGAGGAAAAGGATTATCCAGGGTGATGATTTTTTATATTATCCGCGATCTTGTTCAAAAAGCAGGTATCAGTAAAACCATTTCGCCCCATACATTCAGGCATTCTTTTGCTACTCACCTGGTAGAAGGCGGCGCAGACCTGCGCGCCGTTCAGGAAATGCTGGGGCATGAAAGCATTGCCACTACAGAAATATATACACATCTTGACCGCGATTTTCTCCGTAATACTTTACAGCAGTTTCATCCGGCATTTCAAGACAAAAAATAGCCATTCGGTATAAATGGTTCTGTAATTGCGTGAAATTCAGGTAGCTTTACACCTCTAAAACGATCACCAGTATGAAATGAGCCATTACGAATATTGATACCAACAGCAGTATTGATTGGCGAATTCCATGTGACCAACATCCATAAAAATTAAAGACATGAAAAAACTTTTATTGCTTGCTGCCACTGTCTGCAGCATCAATGCATTTGCACAAATCAGTATGCCACAACCCAGCACCACGCAGCGTGTTACACAGGCTTTTGGTATGGGGTCTATAGAGCTCACCTATTCACGCCCGAATATCAGTGGCCGCAGTTTGTTGAAAGAAGGCAGTGACCTTGCTCCTTTAAATAAATTATGGCGCACAGGTGCCAACGCAGCCGCCCGCCTGAAGTTTACAGACAATGTTACCATCGGTGGTAAAAAACTGGATACAGGTTCTTATGTATTATACACCATTCCCGGAAAAGACAACTGGGAAGTGATCCTGAATAAAGGATTGGGGAACTGGGGTACAGATGGTTACAAAGAAGCAGAAGATGTGGTTCGTTTCAAAGTAAAAGCAGATAAAGCGGCTGGTAATACAGAAACCTTTACCATGCAGTTTGCCAATATTGCTGCCGAAACATGCGATCTGAACATTGTATGGGGTACTACTTCCATAAGAATACCCATCAGTACCAATATTAAAGACCGTTTGCGTGCACAGGTTGAAAAAGCGTTAAGTGCAGAAAAAGTAAACCCCAATGCTTATTTTCCCGCCGCTAATTTCTATTATGAAATGGATAAAGACCTGAATAAGGCATTAAGCGCTGCTACAAAAGCCACTGAAGCAAACCCCAATGGTTACTGGATTTTTCTGTTAAAAGCCAAAATTCAACGTCTTCTGGGCGATAAAATAAGTGCCAAAGCCAGTGCCGAAAAATGTATAGCGCTGGCCAAAGCCGCCGCTTCTCCCAGCGACGAATACGTAAAACTCGGCACCGAACTGATTAAAAAACTTTAAGAACAGAGGAAC
>DPWF01000230.1 GCA_003526435.1 Chitinophagaceae bacterium
CATTTCTTTATGCCATTCCCATGGTGTGGCGATCAGGATGGCGTCCAGTTTTGTTTTTTCCAGCATGGTTTTCCATGCATATTGGTTACCGGTAAATATGTCCGGCATTTTTTTCTGTGATTTTTCAATCATCTTTTTCGACAGGGTTAGCATCCTGTCGTCAATATCGCAGATGGCAACCAGGTCTACATCACTACGGCGCAACAAAAGATCGAGGTGATTTTGGCCTCTTAAGCCAACGCCAATAATACCCATTCGTATTTTGTCTTTGGTTCCTGAAGCCAGTAATTCGTTTACCGGTGCCATGGCTATGGCTGCAGCGGCCATACCTGAAGAGGTAATAAAAGTTTTTCGATTCATGTGCATGATGCTTAATGATTGATAAAACTGTCTGAAGCAGCCATAACATGCGCAGGCTACTTCTCAGCCGGGACAAGTTAATACATCGGAACAAGAAAAATCATGCAAACGTTAGCGCAGACATCGGGAGGAAAAATAATTTCAATGTATCACCAGAAAGAGACCATCCGGTATTGAATATCATTAATATGCTATCATTTCAAGCAGCAGCGACAGCGAAGAGGATAAAAATTTCAACATGATTATGCCAGTTTTTCATTCAGCAACAAACCTGATCCTTCCCGCTCGGTTTCTTCGGGAGTAGTTGATCGTACCAGTTCAATACCTTCTGGTGTGATATAACAATGAGGCGTATCAAGTTGCTGTAATATCACCAGCCCTTCCTGTGCCAGTGAAAGCAGGTGTTTGTGGATGAGTTCCCATCCAAATGTAGAATGCAGGATCATTTCCCTCGGCGTACAGAGGTATTGCTCAGGATGGTTTTCCTCTCTTACGATCCTGTATAAGGTTTGTAAGGTTTGATACGTGTTATCCATACCTGTAAGATACTTAACGGGTTATTTTCTGTTGCTTCCGGAAACCGGTATTTGTCAACATTGAATACACCAAAAACCCACAGCTTTAATAGCTGTTTTTAAAATTGAATTGAAAATCAATTAATTAAATTAAATAACTGTTGTTGAAAACTAAGGAGTCAAAACATTTTTAACATGCTTTTTCCGGCCATCAATACGCCGGTAAGTAATATAAAAATGAGTACAATTTTCCGGAACCATTCCTGCGAAACACTGTTCAATAATTTTTTCCCGATATATGATCCGATAAAAGCAATAATAATTAGTCCGGGCAGGTACCACCATAAATCACCTTTTACATAACCCTGGTTTACATATATAACAGACCTGCTTATATCGACCCCAAAATCAATAGCGGCTGAAGTGGCAATAAATATATTTTTTTCGAGGGCAAAAGAAGTAAGGGTGATGGCCCTGATGGCTCCACCTGTTCCGATAAAACCCGCCAGAAAGCCCGCAATACCGCCCCCGGTTATCGCATTGCCATTTGTAGCTTTTAACCGCAGATCAGGCTTCCACATAAATAAACAGGCGAAAAAAATACAGAACAAACCCAGTAGCAACTCGGCATATTCAAACTGTACCTGGCTGCTGAGCCATGCCCCCGCAATAACCAGTAACACACTTGGTACACCTATTTTCCAGATCAGAGACCACTGTATATGTTGTCTGAAAAGTACCAGTTTGGCAATATTGCTGAAAACATGGAGCAAACCCGTTAGCCCCAGAACAGTCTTAAAATCAAAGAAAAAGCCGGCCAGCGGTACAAAAAATACCGATGAGCCAAAGCCTCCCACCGTACCCACGATTTCACTGAGAAGCGCCAGTAATAAAAAGAAAAAAGCATTGGCCATGGCGGCTAATTTGTGTTTTAACGACTTATTTTAAGCACTAAACTCCTACCTTTGCTGCCCATTTATAAAAAGTTCCCCGGGCGCTCTCAAGATAGTGCTTGAGGATGAACAGATAAAATATCAATAAAAAATACACCATGGCCACCGTTACCAGAGAGAACATTGGATTACTGACCGACAAATTGACCGTTACCCTGAATAAAGAAGATTATTTATCGGGTTTTGAAGATAGCCTGAAAAAATATGCCAAGAACGCCAATATTCCCGGCTTCAGAAAAGGCATGGTTCCTGCTGGTCTGGTAAAGAAAATGTATGGCCAGAGTGTTTTTACAGATGAGGTATTACGCACCATTGAAAAAGAACTGAACAGCTATCTTACCAAAGAAGAGCTCGATATTTTTGCCCAGCCCCTTCCTCTTGATAATGATGCCCGTGCACTGGATATGAACAATCCGGCCGATGTAAGTTTTGCATTTGAAATTGGACTGAAACCCAGTTTCGATATCGATACCAAAAAAATCAAAGTAACCCGTTATGTGATTGATGTAACCGATGAAATGGTGAACCAGGAAATCGAAAGGTTACAGATTCGCAATGGTAAAATGACAGAACCAGAAGCCGTTACCGGTGATGATAATGTACTCAATGTAAAGTTTGTTGAAAGCGATAAAGATGGCAATGAAGTAGAAGGCGGTATCAGCAAAGACAATTCCTTACTGGTAAAATATTTTGAGGAAAAATTCCGTAAAAAACTGATCGGAAAGAAAAACGAGGATACAGTTGTATTACAATTAGAGAAAGCATTTGAGGACAAAGAAAAAGAAGCAATACTGGCGGATTTAGGCTTGACTGCTGAAGACGGAAAACGCTATTTCAAATTATTGATTACCAAAGTGGGACTGGTTGAAAAAGCCGAACTGAATGCTGAACTGTTTGCATCGGTATATCCTAATGCAGAAATCACTACTGAAGATGCATTCCGTGCAGAAGTAAAAAAAGAAATTGAAAACTATTACGCACAACAATCACGCAACCAGATACATGACCAGATTTATCATCACCTGGTAGATCATACCAGCATGGAGTTTCCTGAGAACTTCCTGAAACGCTGGTTACAAACGGGTGGTGAAAAACCAAAATCTGCAGAAGAGGCAGAAAAGGAATACCCCAGCTTTGCCAGCCAGTTAAAATGGACACTCGTAAGCAGCAAACTGGCAACAGATAACAAAATTGAAGTGACTCCTGATGATATCCGTGAATTTGCCAAACAGCAACTGTTTAGCTATATGGGAGGTCAGTTAGGCGCATTGGGCGATAACCAGCAGTGGGTTGACGATTATACCAACCGCATGATGCAGGACAGGAAATTTGTAGAGGATAGCTATCATCGCATCAGCACCGAAAAACTCTTTGCTTTGCTTGAAAACCAGGTAACCGCCAAAGAAGAAAGCATCAGTGCAGAAGCGTTTGCAGAAAAACTGCACCACCATCACCACTAGGAGGATTTTAAGATGGCAGATATCTGATTTAAAATATGGCCGGATGCTTTGCATCCGGCTTTTTTATGCCAAATCCGACATCTGCCATCAGACATCCTCCATTTCTTTCTGCCTTGTTGTCGCAAAAAGACCTTTGCACAGTATTTGAACATAGATTCACCTGTGAAATTGCAAATCACTTATCTTCAAAGCGAAAATCGAAACATATGAATTTTGGAAAAGAGTTTGAGCAGTATGCTGTAAAACACAGGGGCATCAGCAGTGCTACCCTGCATAATTATCGGCACCACCAGGATGTAACCAACCTGACTCCCTATATCATCGAAGAAAGACCACTGAATGTAGCCAGTATGGATGTATTCAGCCGTCTCATGATGGACCGTATCATTTTCCTTGGTGAGGGCATCAATGACTATGTGGCCAATATTGTAACTGCCCAGTTGTTGTTCCTTGAAAGTACCGACAGAACACGCGATATCCAGATGTATGTCAATTGCCCTGGTGGCAGTGTATATGCCGGTCTGGGTATTTATGATACGATGCAGTTTATTGGTCCGGATATAGCCACTATCTGTACAGGTATGGCTGCGAGTATGGGACAAATTTTATTGTGTGCAGGAGTTAAAGGGAAAAGAACAGCTTTAAAACACAGCCGTGTAATGATGCACCAGCCCAGTGGCGCCATTGGTGGACAGGCTACGGATATTGAAATTACCGCAAGGGAGATCAAGAAACTGAAACAGGAATTGTATTCCATCACAGCATATCATACCGGAAAAGAAGTGGAAACCATCGCCAAAGACAGCGACCGCGATTTCTGGATGACCGCATTGGAAGCAAAGGAGTATGGTCTTGTAGATGAAGTACTGTTAACCAATCCGAGAAAGGAGAAGAAATAAGAGGAAAAGATACAAGGTACAGGAAACAAGGATTGGAGGCCGCAGGCCGAAAAACATTTCCAAATTTTCAAATTCTCAAATTTT
>DPWF01000252.1 GCA_003526435.1 Chitinophagaceae bacterium
AATGGCAATGGCTGCATAGGCAAACATGATAGAGCGGCCAGAATCGATCGTGGTACTGTCGAACATTGCTTTACCAAAACGGTCGCTCTGGTTTACGAGAATACCAATCACATACCAGGTGGGTAAACCAATCAATATGGCGAATACATATTTTTTTAAACGCTTCCCGTTATTGAACAGCATGAAGAAATTACCTCTTGCTACTTTCTGTTCTTTTACCTGATTAAACATTCCCGATTCGGCTACACTTACACGCAATAGCAATAAACCAATACCCAATGCACCACCTATTTTATAACAGAGTCTCCAGTCGTCTGTAAACTGGTAGGTAAAATAGGCTGCAACTGCACCACTCAATCCAATACCCGCTACAAGTGATGTTCCTACTCCTCTTTTATTTTTGGGCAATAACTCACTCACCAGTGTTATACCTGCACCAAGTTCACCAGCTAATCCAAGTCCACCTACAAAACGACAGGCTGCATACTGGTCAACTGTCTGTACGAAACCAGTAGCAAAATTGGCGATGGAATATAAAATGATGGACCCAAACAACACACTCAGTCTTCCTTTCTTATCTGCCAGCACACCCCATAAAATACCTCCCAGTAATAAACCAGTCATCTGCCAGTTGATCACGCGGGTACTATCTACCAGCATGCTGGCGTCGGTTGAACCCACACCCAGCATACTTGGTTTCTTTACAATGGTAAAAAGCAGGAGATCGTAGATATCAACAAAATAACCCAATGCTGCAACAATCACAGGCAGAGAAAAGATACCGTATTTTTTTTCGGTCATGACAAGCAGGTTTGGTGGATTAGTCGGCGAGTCCGGGAGACCGGAAGTCCGAACATATTTTGTTATGCTTCGTTTTTATTTTTCTTTTTCCCGGAGAACAATTTGATGATAACCGGTGCAGTTGTTACCAGTACAATACCTATTACAATTACTTCCAGGTGATCTTTCAGATCGAAACCAAATTCGTTGAGAATCCATTTCTGAAGAAAATGACCCGCGAACAACATACTGAATACCCAGGCCACACATCCCACAATATTGAAGAACACAAATTTCTTTCTATCCATCGACACAATTCCAGCCACAATGGGTGCAAATGTTCTTACAATCGGAATAAAACGGGCGATGATGATGGCACCACCTCCATGTTTTTCATAGAACTCATGTGCCTGTTCGAGGTATTTACGTTTGAATAAAATATTTTCCTTCCAGCTATACATAGCTGGACCTACTTTTCTTCCAAACCAGTAGCCCACCGTATTACCTGCAATACCTGCTGCGGAGATGAGGAGCATGAGCATTAACAGATCGAGGTATTCATTGCCTGTAGGGATAAATTCATTGGCAAGATTGGAGCTGTAAATACCCGCTACAAAAAGCAGGCTATCACCTGGTAAAAAGAAACCCACAAACAAACCGGTTTCTGCAAATACCACAAAAAGTATCAGCCATAAACCTCCATGTTCAATATAAAACTGAGGTTGTAATAACTGGCTCCAGTGAAAATCGGATAATAATATCTGTAACATGAATTGAATGGTCTTAAGCGTTCATTGAAATATCGGTTGGCTCATCCAATGCGCCTTCCCATTTACTTACTACACTGGTGGCAAGTGCATTACCTACCACATTGGTGGCTGTTCTGAACATATCGCAGAAATGATCTATCGGCAATATCAATGCAATACCTTCCGGTGGAATATTGAACATGGCACAGGTAGCAGTTACTACTACCAGCGATGCCCGCGGAACACCGGCAATTCCTTTACTCGTTAACATGAGTACAATCAACATGGTTAACTGCGTACCCAGATCGAGTTGAATACCATATGCCTGTGCAATGGCAATACTGGCGAATGTCATATACATCATGCTCCCATCCAGATTAAAGGAATAACCTAATGGCAAAATGAATGACACAATTTTATCCTTACAACCAAAACGTTCCAGCTCTTCTGTGAGTTTGGGAAATACCGCTTCACTGCTGGTAGTACTAAAGGCAATAATGAGTGGTGGAAATATGCGGCGTAACAGATCAGGTAATCGCTTACCCAAAATAATAAACCCTACCGTTAAGAGAATGGCCCATAAAGCAGCAATACCCATGAGGAAATACAAAAGGTATTTGCCATAGAAAACAAATACATCCAACCCCTTGGTAGCAATAACAGCAGCAATGGCTCCGAATACACCAATGGGTGCAAAATTCATTACATAACCTACCATTTTAAGGATTACATGTGCTACAGCATCCAGTCCTTTCACCACAATCTTTGCCTTTTCACCCAATGCAGCGGTAGCCACTCCAAAAAAGATGCTGAATACAACGAGCTGTAATATTTCATTGGTGGCCATGGCTTCAATCACACTTTTTGGGAACACGTGCTCCACAAATTTCTGTATGCTGAATTCCTGTGTTTTTCCTACCAGGTCCTGCGCACCTGTAATATCAGCATTACTCAAATCAATGCCCTTACCCGGCTGAAAAAGATTTACCAGTAACATACCGAGTAATAAGCTCACCAATGAAGCCGATATAAACCATAATAAAGCTTTACCGCCTACACGGCCCACCGTTTTCAGATCACCCAGTTTGGCAATACCTACCACGAGGGTTGAGAATACAAGTGGTGCGATAATCATTTGCACCAGTCGCAGGAATATAGTGGTAAAGAGTTTGAGATTTTTGGAAAATGACTGGATGGTATCGGGTCCGGCATTTTCATGTACAAAATAGCCAAGAATAACACCGGCTACCATGGCAATCACAATATATAAGGTAAGCCTGTTCGATTTTTTCATTGGAGCCTTATTAGTGCCGCAATATAGTATTTATGTTTAAATGGCCTGCCCTGAGAGTCAAATCACCGATTCTCAAAAGTTTTGGGGGCTGAAACCAATAAATACCTATTTTGCCAAAACTTTTCTATTCAGAAACTTAACCAAACTGTACTATGAGTTTATTTGTAAAGAAACCTTTGGGCCAATTACTGGCACAGGCCGATGAGGGCGATAAAGGATTAAAACGTACCCTCGGCGCCGGTAACCTGATTGCCCTTGGTATTGGTGCCATCATCGGAGCTGGATTGTTTGTAAGAACAGCCGCTGCTGCCGGACAGGCTGCCGGTCCTGCTGTAACCATTTCATTTATTGTGGCAGCGATTGGTTGTGCCTTCGCAGGTTTATGTTATGCAGAATTTGCTGCCATGATCCCTATCGCAGGTAGTGCCTATGCTTACAGTTATGTAACCATGGGTGAGCTGGTTGCCTGGATCATTGGTTGGGCCCTGATCATGGAATATGCACTGGGTGCCGCAACTGTTTCTATTGCTTGGAGTGAATACCTCAACAAACTATTGGATGGAGGTATACCCTATGAATGGTCGCATAGCCCCTTCGAGAGTTTTACCGACTCAGCAGGGGTATTACATAAAGGAGTGATAAATGCACCTGCATTGGTTATTCTTTTATTGCTCACTTTATTACTGATCAAGGGTACACAGGAATCTGCCATGGTAAATGCAGTCATTGTATTTATTAAAGTAGCAATTGTAATCCTCTTTATTATACTTGGCTGGCAATATATACGCCCCGAAAACCATACACCTTACATGATTCCTGAAGGTACTGCTGCCGTTACTGATAGTGCCGGTAAAGTAATTGCCGATTACTCGGGCGCCTTTAAACATGGATGGGGTGGTGTACTCGGTGGTGCAGCCATTGTATTTTTTGCCTTTATTGGT
>DPWF01000175.1:0-1925 GCA_003526435.1 Chitinophagaceae bacterium
TGTGAATCTGTGGCTTATATATTTATCAATACATTTGCGGGCAATAATTCGTTTCCTATGCGCTCGTTAAAGATATTTCGTATCCTCTCCTATATCATGATTCCTATTGCCTGTCTTTTCGGACTAATGGGCTTTCTGATCCTGATTCCGGCCCTGATGAATCCATCTATGTGGCTGATGTTATTTTTATTTGCGAGCATTGTGATTTATACATTTTCCAGTTTTAAATTTCTTACAACCGGTATCGAAAGAAATGCCCGTTGCAAACCTTCTCTCAAAGACTGGATCAAAGTAAATGCTTATGTGAGCCTGGTAATGGGTGGTATGTTTTTTATCAATGCAATTGGTATCCTGTCATTAGGTCCGGTAGCATTGAGTGATTTTGTAACACAAATGATCGACGCCCAGCCCAACTTACCAAAGGGAATGAAACCCGATTTTATCATCTCCATACTCAAGGCGGTTGCAGGATTTATGCTGGTGGCCAGTATCATTATTATCGCACATGTAGTTCTGGGACTGGGTATGGTAAAAAAATTCGGCCACTTGTTTACAACTACCACAAATCAGTAAAAGAATCTCTTCTCTTTTTTGTACTTTACAAGAGTGAACACTACAGCACCTTTAGCGGAAAGAATGCGACCGGTTGTACTGGATGATCTTGTTGGACAAGAACACCTGACCGGCAAAGGAAGCATCCTGAGAACATCTATTGAAAATGGACGTATACCTTCCATGTTATTATGGGGACCTCCTGGTGTTGGAAAAACAACCATTGCCAATATCATTGCACATAGTTTACAGGCTCCTTATTTTCAACTCAGTGCCATCAGCAGTGGTGTGAAAGATGTACGCGAGGTAATTGAAGAAGCCAAACACCGCCCTGGCTCTGTATTATTTATAGATGAGATACATCGCTTTAACAAAGGACAACAGGATGCTTTACTGGGAGCCGTGGAGAAAGGCATCATTACACTCATTGGTGCCACCACAGAAAACCCTTCTTTTGAAGTAAACAGTGCCTTATTAAGTCGTTGCCAGGTATATGTATTAAAGGCATTGCAGGATGATGACCTGATCCGTTTGTTACAACAGGTAGCGGAGAAAGATACAATACTCAAGTCTTACAAGATTCAAGTTAAAGAAACGGCTGCACTAATCAATATCTCAGGTGGTGATGCCCGTAAATTGCTGAATCTTTTTGAACTGGTAGTACAAACAGCCAGCCTCAAACAAAACAATACAAAAGACATTACCATTACCGATGTATTGGTAATGGAAGTGGCACAGAAAAAAGTGGCACTCTACGACAAGCAGGGTGAACAGCATTATGATATCGTTTCTGCCTTTATTAAAAGCATGCGTGGCAGCGATCCCAATGCGGCTGTTTACTGGCTGGCGAGAATGATTGAAGGTGGTGAAGATGTAAAATTCATAGCCCGTCGCATGGTTATTTTTGCCAGCGAAGATGTGGGTAATGCCAATCCGAATGCACGGCTGCTGGCCAATGCTACATTTGATGCGGTGAACAAAATAGGTTACCCCGAAAGCAGGATCATCCTTTCGCAATGCGCTACTTACTTAGCATCATCAGCTAAAAGCAATGCATCGTATATGGCCATCAACCTTGCCCTTGCCACTGTACAAAAGCAAGGTGACCTGCCCGTACCGCTTCATATAAGGAACGCCCCCACCCAACTGATGAAAAACATGAACTACGGAAAAGATTACCAGTATTCGCATATGGGTGAGGGTAATTTTATTCCGCAGGAATACCTGCCGGAAAAAATTGCGGGTACTAAATTCTATGAGCCCGGTAACAATGCCCGCGAACAGGAACTCCGCAAATTCCTTAAAGAAAGGTGGAAGGATAAATACAACTACTAATTTCTCTGCGAAAACTCTGTTATCTCATGTTCTCTGCG
>DPWF01000175.1:1954-3540 GCA_003526435.1 Chitinophagaceae bacterium
AATTCACCGCAGAGAACGAGAGGACAGGGAGTTTACGCAGAGAGATGTCTGGTGCATTTTCACCCTAGCGAATACCTCTTTTACCGACTCATCCACTAAACAAATGGTTATAAGCCCTGTTATGCATAGATTTAAGACCCAATTCTGCATTATGAAACACATACTACGCTTACTGATTATTAGTGGTTGTATCACATGTACAACAACCACCCATGCACAAACAATTATCCAACGCGATCCAGAGATTGAAAAAATGGTGAAAGAAGTGAATGCCGATTCACTGAAAGCGTATATCTATAAACTGGTAAGCTTTGGCACCAGAAATACACTGAGTACACAAACAGACCCGAACAGAGGTATTGGTGCCGCAAGGAACTGGGTGTTGCAAAAATTTAATGAATTCGCTAAAAAATCGAATGGCAGGTTAACTGCTTTTATTGATACCACTACCCTTCAAAAAGGCGGAAGGGTTGATACCACCATACTGCTGGGAAACGTAATGGCCATTCTCAAGGGTAGCGATACAGCAGATAAAAGAATTTTTGTCATCAGTGGTCACCTCGACAATATGCGTACCAGTGTAATGGATCGTATTGGTGATGCACCAGGTGCCAATGATGATGGCAGTGGCACGGCTGCCGTTATTGAAAGTGCAAGGATCATGAGCCAACGCAGTTTTCCCGCTACGATCATCTTTGTAGCAGTGAGTGGTGAGGAACAAGGATTACTGGGCGCAAAGTTCATGGCCACTAAAGCCAAAACAGAAGGCTGGAACATTGAAGCGGTGCTGAATAATGATATCATGGGTAGTAATAATACCAGCGAAACCAATATCATCGACAATACACGCATACGCGTTTTCAGCGAAGGTATTCCTGCCTTTGAAACAGAAAAAAATATCCGCAATATTCGTCAGTTGGGTTTGGAGAATGATGGCAAGNNGGTTATACCAAAGAAATCGGCGAACGTTATGTAGACAATCTGGAAGTGGTGATGATTTATCGCAACGATCGTTTTCTGCGTGGTGGCGATCACACTTCATTTATAGAGCAGGGGTACGCTGCCGTTCGCTTTACAGAAATGAATGAAAACTATTATCACCAGCACCAGAATGTTCGTCTGGAAAACGGTATTCAATATGGAGATCTCCCTGAATTCATGGATTATGAATACTTACGGAAGAACACCGCCATGAACCTGAGTAATCTTGCCAATTTATCAAAAGCACCTGCTATGCCGGAAGAGGTAAAGATTGAAACACGCCGCTTAAGTAATTATAGCTTCATCACCTGGTCTGCTCCCAAAACCGGAAAAGTGAAAGGATATTATATCCTGATCCGTGAAACCACAAGCCCTGTATGGCAGAAGAAAATATTTACAACCGAAAAATCTTATCAACTACCTTTTTCCAAAGACAATTATTTCTTTGCTGTTCAGAGTGTGAATGAATCCGGTAATGAAAGTTTGCCGGTTATTCCTATACCGGGCAGATAGAATTAAGTTGAATTTAAGTCACAGATTCATAGATTACGGTAATCTGTGAATCTGTGACTTATTTATTTTACGCTTTCGCAGGCACCATTCTC
>DPWF01000415.1 GCA_003526435.1 Chitinophagaceae bacterium
CTATATGCCCGACAGTCGCAATTCGCATTCTGGTAAAATCGGCATTGATTATACTTTCTCCAAAAGAACTTCTGCGGCGCTAACCCTTAATGGCTTTGGTACAAAAATGGAATTCAACAACAACAGTACCAGTCTGCTTACAGATGGCAATGGTACATTACAATCAACCACTTACGGGAATACATTTATGACGCCGAATGTTACCAACTACAGTAGCAATTTCAATATTCGTCATCAGTTTGATTCTATTGGCAGGGAACTGAGTTTTGATGCAGACTATATCAGTTATAAAGACAAACACCGTCAGCGTTTCATCAACAGCATTTATGATGCCAACGGAAATATCATGGGTAAAGCAGATAGTCTTGTTGGTGATCTTCCTTCAGGTTTCGATGTATATGCCGCGAAGCTTGATTATGCTCAACCGCTGAAAAACAAAGGAAGATTTGAAGCAGGTGCCAAACTGAGTTTTGTAACCAGTGATAATAACATGAGGTTCGACAGCATCATCAATGGTAATCGTGTTCCTGATATTACCCGTTCCAATTATTTTATCTATAAGGAAAATGTATATGCGGCTTATATGAGTCTGAATACTCCACTGAGTACCAAATTATCATTACAGGCCGGTCTTCGTTATGAATATACCGATGCCCGTGGCGACCAGGTGACCAGCAATGTTCAGTTTAAGAATTCTTATGGTCAGCTCTTCCCTACCCTGTATCTAAGTTATAACCTGAACGATAAAAACATGTTCTCGGTCAATGCCGGCAGAAGAATCATGCGCCCGCAATACAGAAACCTGAATCCATTTGTTTTTATAGTTGACAGGTACACTTATCAGAAAGGTAACCCCTATCTTCAGCCGCAGTTCAGCAATAATTTTGAGTTAAGTCATACCTATGCAGGTATACTTACCACTACGCTAAATTATTCTGCTACCAGTGGTGTCATTTCAGAAGTAATTGAGCAGAATGAAACCACAAAAGAAACCTTCCTGATCAGAAAAAATATTGCTTCCCGTAAGCAGTACGGACTGGCCATCAATTTCTATAAGCCTGTAACCAAATGGTTAACCCTCAGCCTGAATGCCAATCTCTTCAATAATCGTTTCAAAGGTATTGTGAACGATACGCTCATTAACTTAAGTGTTAACTCGGGCAATTTCAATGCAGCGGTGCAGACCAAATTGGGTAAAGGATGGGATGCTGAATTAAATGGCTTTTACAATACCCGTGGTGTTGATGGTGTGATGGTTTTTAAAAGCATGGGCATGTTTACATTTGCAGTGTCGAAATCAGTCCTCAAGAACCAGGGTAAGATCACACTTAACTATCGTGATCCTTTCAAACTTCAGCGTTTCTATGGTACAACCCGTTATTCCACCGTTGACGCCACTATTAACAGCCGATGGGAAAACAGTATTCTCAACCTTACATTTAATTACAGGTTTGGTAAATCATTTAAAACCAATAAACGCAGTGCCGGCAGTGCTTCGGAAGAAGCTAGCAGAATGGGGGGATAAAAGAGATGTATGATAGCTGATGTAGGATTTAATAAATACAGATCAGACATCCTATATCAGCTATCACACATCTTTTGTATCTTGTATCCATGAGAACTTATGATAACCTTGTGGAGGCCATCAACGACTTGAGAGCCGCTGGTCATACAACCGATTTTAATATTGCCTTTGACCAGATCAAATGTACCAGTACAGGTATTTGTTTATTGCCTTCTCAATTTGATATTGTAGCGCACCATCGTTTTGAGGGAGATACCGATCCTTCCAATTCCAGTGTTTTATATGTTATTGAATCGCATGATCATGCGATGAAAGGTGTACTCATCAGCGCATATGGCATGTATGGTGATTCCCTGAATGACGAAATGATCAGGAAATTAGGTGTACATGAAAGATGATATGCATCAGTGCAATCCGCTCCATGGGTTATCAGTCAGCTTTTGATAAAAAAAAGCGATCCTTCATACCATGAAGAATCGCCGGGTAACTATTCAAAACCAGACCAATGAGACAACTTAATAAATCCTGAATTTGATGGGCAAGCTGAAATAACTTTTTACGTTACGGCCCTGGATCTGTCCGGGATTCGATAAAGGCATTTTAGCTACAACAGTTGTGGCTGCTTCATCGAGACCATAACCGGCCAGATCGCCCTTAATGATCGGTGTGTAAATAACACCGCGTTCATCAACTGCAAATCCTACCATTACTTCCCCTTCAACACCATTTTCAATTGCCGCTTCCGGATAAATAATATTTTCCTGGATAAACTTTGCCAGGGCCTTTTCTCCACCAGGGTAAGAAGGTTTTATTTCTGTACGATAATAAATACCAAGCCGGTCTTTTTCCAGCATCATATTGGCATATTCATCTTCCCATTTACGGTCACGTTCAACGATGACTTCCCAGCGGCCATTCTTTTTTGCCGGATTGGCAACTGCTTTTCCAGTAATAATTACGGTAGTAGTTTTGTTGGTGGTGGCTGCCTTAGCGGCTGCTTCAGCTTTTGCCACTGAATCTGCCGTTAAAGAATCTTTTTGCTGCTCATCGGCATTCTTACCGGTTTTACAGGCATTTAAACTTAGCATACCTGTCATCACAATCAGCAGGTATAAAGAAGTTTTAATGATAACATTGTGCTTGACCTTATTTTGATATAACATATGTAACTACAGATGAATGAATCAGGCATAAAACCAGATCATCATCCTATTGCAAAACTGCAATATTCATGACGGGTTTCTTTATATCTTATCTGAATAAGGTTACATATTTTACTGTTTCATGGCTTGATGCATCAAAATTCAAAAACCAAAAGTCAAAACTCAGGGGATTTTACTTTTTTGCTTTTGACTTTTGACTTTTGGTTTTTGACTTGTCTTTCCTACATTCGGCTAAACAAACATTACTCCATGCTTCATCGTCGCCATTTTCTGCAAATCAGTTCATTGGGTTTAACAGCATTGGGTTTTTCTTCTTTCCGGGGAAAAGCTGATGGTAAAAAACCGGTTGTGCTTTCTACCTGGGATGCAGGTATTGCTGCCAACAAAGCAGCATGGAATGTTTTACGTTCAGGTGGCCGTGCATTGGATGCAGTGGAACAAGGTGTGCGGTTAACAGAAGCCTCGCTGAATTGCTGTGTGGGTTTGGGAGCCAATCCAGACCGCGATGGTTTTGTAACACTGGATGCCTGTATTATGGATGAATTTGCCAATTGTGGCAGTGTGGCTTTCCTGGAAAGAATCAAACATCCGATATCAGTGGCCCGTAGGGTAATGGAAAAAACACCTCATGTGATGCTGGTCGGCGAAGGCGC
>DPWF01000313.1 GCA_003526435.1 Chitinophagaceae bacterium
TTCGCCAAAAAAATACCGATACCCAATCAACCATATATACCTGTATTGAGTCAGGTTTCAATTGATTATGTACTGGAATATGCAGAAGCTGTAAATGGCATCAATAAAGAAAGTGAAAAAGCGCATAACCTGAGTTTATGGCACTATACACCTTTCGGTTATCGATCCAATTATCCATCCAATGATGTATCTGATATGGGCTTTATTCCCGTATTGAGAGACCAGAGTAATTTGTTTGTCGGATTAGCAGATACAAAAACTGGTGAATTACTCAGTTTGTTTTTCCAGATAGAGGACAATAACAATGACAATGCAAGTTTTGAAGTAAAAACAGTTCAATGGGCCATATTACAGGGTAACAAATGGAAAGAAATTCCCAAGTCAGATATACTGCAGGATTCAACCGGAAACTTTATCAATAATGGAATTGTTGTTTTGCGATTACCATCATCAGAGAATGGTGTTAATACGATACTTAATCCTGCTTATTGCTGGCTCAGAATTTCCTGTAACAACCGTGGTGATCTTAGAACAAAAGTAAAAGGCATTTTTACACAGGCAGTTACTGTATCCCGTTTATTGGATCAGGGAGCAGCATCTGGTCTGTTACAACTGGCGCCTGGTATGATTAAAGGAATCGCGAGAACAATTCCGCAGATACAACAAATCGTTCAGCCTTACTCATCTTTCAATGGAAGAGAACCGGAGTCGCCGGAAAAATATTATGCAAGAATCAGTGAACGATTGCGCCATAAACAACGACCACTCACGACAGCCGATATTGCAGAAATGGTTCTGGAAGCTTTTCCGGATATTATTAAAGTACACTGTCTTGGTGCAGGCGTGAGTGTAACAGCTCATCATGCAGCAGAAAGTGATATTAAAGTGGTTGTCATTCCCGGAAAACAATCACATGTAGCTGATTCTTTGGAAGAGCCTAAAGCCTCATTGTCTACGTTATTCCAGATCAGAAAGCTGCTGCTCTCAAAACTTTCGCCTTTTATTAAGGTAGATGTGGTTAACCCTGTTTATGAACGGGTGAAAGTAGTATGCGGGGTTATCTTTAATGATACCAAACATAAAGACAGTATTGGAAATAATATCAATAAACTCAATCAGGATATCAGGCGTTTTATTTCCCCTTGGCTCTTTAATGCAGATTCAGATGTGCAAATGGAAGGGAGATTGTATCTGTCTGAGATACTCAATTTTATCAAAAAATGTCCATATGTGATTCATGTGACATCATTCTCCGTCCTGCATTTCTATCACATTTATGATGAACAGACCGGACGTTATGNNATGAAGCAAAAGTGGTGGACTCTGCAATTCAGAAAGTTGATTTTCTGAAAGGCTCGCTACCGGGTAGCATTTTAATATCTGCTCCGGAACATGAGATCAGCATATTGCCCGAGAGAAAATACCTCAAACCACAGGAGTCTGGTATCGGAGGATTGGTTATTGGTGAAGAATTATTGGTGACCAGTGAAAAAAACAGGTACAATACAGACGATACAACAAAAGATATTGACGAGGAAAGATTTGATTTTACATTTTATTCAAACGACTGACCTATATGAAAACACAAGGCAATAATAAGTCTTTCGGAAGAGAGGATCTGAAGAAGTATTTCCGTAACGGACAGATACCGACCGAAAATCATTTTGCTTACCTGATTGATTCCATGATCAATAAACAGGATGATGCTTTTCTGAAGGATAAAGATGATGGCTTTGTTATAGCCACCATGGGTAATTCCAACCGGTTCATTTCATTATACAAGAACATCAACGACCTTGATCCTTTCTTTTGTATTGAAAAAGACGAGCAGGGAGTAGAAAGCATGAAAATCAATCCGGTTCGTGAAGATGAAGAGAGTTCTGACAATAGTAGTTTCTATTTCGATGTAAAAGGTAACCTGGGAATTGGTAAGAGAAGTTCGGGCGGATTAAAGCTTGATGTGGCAGGATTCAGTGGCATGCAGGGCCGTTTGGGAACTTTTGCATCCGGATATGTGCCGGCCGATGGCAAATGGCATACCATTGTGGAAGGACTCGATAACTGTAATGCTTTTGAAGTAGTGGCCAGAACAGGTAAAAAAGGGACTGGAAAATTTGCCATTCTTCATGCAATAGCATTGAGTGCATTTGGTGGTTCCAGGGGGCGAATCAGAAAAACATCTGCTCATTATGGGTTCTTCTGGAACAGGTTGCGTTTGCGTTGGACAGGGAAAACGCATAACTATAACCTGCAAATTAAAACGGGAAATAATTACGGTAATGAAGTAGATATTTTTTACAACATCACAAAACTTTGGGACGATGAATTATGTCTGCCGGGAGAATATTTTAATTCCTGGAAGACAGATGATTCTGTATAAAATGCGATATGGACAGGGATAGTATACTAGAATTCCAGTTGGAAAAACCAACAACACCAGATTCTGCACTGAACTATGAGTTTCTCCGTGCAAAAGGCCTGGAGTTGGTTCAACGATACGCCGGCTCAAAATGGACCGACTACAACCTCCATGACCCGGGTGTAACCATATTGGAATATCTCTGCTATGCAATAACAGATTTAGCCTATCGTACAGGCTTTGATATCAAGGAAATTCTCACAGGTAAAGACGGGAAGATAGACCTGGAGAAAAATCTTTTTTATCCAAGACATCAGGTGCTTACATCCAAACCTATTCTGGTTAACGATTTCAGAAAACTTATCATCGACCGTGTTCCGGAAATCCACAATGTCTGGATCGTTCCGGCAACTGATACAAAAGGAAAAGAAGGAATCAAGGGGTTGTATAACGTATTGATTCAGGTAAACAATGAAGAAGTAGACCGATATTTGAACACAGAAATTTCGTCCGAAGATGNNGTCAAACAGTTGTATAAAAAGAAAATTATTGATCAGGTCAGAACTGTTGTCAACAGCCAGCGAAGTCTAGGAGAGGATTATCATTCTTTTGTGGTACTAGATCCTGCTGAAATTCAGATTGAAGCGGATGTGGTAGTAGAAAGACACCAGATGCACGAAGAAATTCTCGCAGATGTATATGATATGCTGATGCGTACCATTACACCACCCATCCATTTTTATTCAGAATCGCAATTGGAAAAAGAAGGTTGGTCGATAGAAGATATTTACAGCGGTCCTTCCCTGA
>DPWF01000372.1 GCA_003526435.1 Chitinophagaceae bacterium
TTAAAATGGATCTGGATAATACACATCCATTAGGGTTTGGTTATCCTGATTTTTATTATACACTGAAACAGGATGGTACTTTGTATGAATTTATGAAAGGTGGGTGGAACGTTGGTGTGTTGAAAAAAGAAGCATATGTAACAGGCGTAGCCGGAACCAAAGTTAAAAACAAACTGAAAGACGGTATGCTGTTCGGGGTGCAGAATATGGGATCAGGATCGGTGGTATTCCTGACAGAAAATCCATTATTCAGGAATTTCTGGGAGAATGGCAAACTTTTAATTGCCAATGCTGTTTTCCTGGTAGGACAATAAATTATAAGGCCGTCCCGATTTAATTGAGACGGCCTTTTTTTATACTTGTATATGCCTAAAATCAGGATCAGAAAGATCATGAAAACAACAGGGATTGTATTGTTGCTTATACTCGTTACCTGGGTAATTGTGGGAGAGAGTTGCATGAAATTCAGGATCAGCGATGAAGCGGCAACAGAAAGATTTAATAAAGCAGGAGTACCACTTGCGATTCGCCGACTGAATGTAAATCATCGTACACTCCATTATACCAAAACAGGTAACGACAGTTTTCCCACCATTGTATTTGTGCATGGTTCACCCGGCTCATGGGATGCATTTGAAGGATACATGCGTGATACTGTATTATTGAAAAAATACAGAATGCTATCTGTTGATCGCCCTGGTTTTGGCTACAGTGATTTTAAAGATGCATTAAACCTGCAGGATCAGTCATTGATCATAAATGCCTTATTTGCTAAAGAGGATAATGGAAAACCAGTGTATCTCGTCGGTCATTCACTTGGTGGTCCGTTGATTGTTCAGATGGCAGTAGATAAACCTGGTTATTTTGATGCACTGGTAATTCTCGCTGGCTCAATAGATCCTAAACTGGAGCAGCCCGAGAAATGGCGTCCCCTGCTCATGAATAACCCACTTAAATTCCTCGTGCCAGGGGCCATGCGTCCATCGAATGATGAGCTGTGGTATCTTAAGAAAGATTTGAAAATACTGGCTCCGCAAATGTCAAAAGTGAATACAAGAATATATGTGGTACATGGTGACAAGGATGTGTTGGTACCCTATGCCAATATGGATTTTGCCGTTAAAACCTTCACGAATGCCCGTAGTCTTGATACTGTAACCCTTCCCGGCGCCAATCATTTTATTCCCTGGAGCCATTACAAGGCGGTAAGGGCGGTGTTGTTAAAGCTCTGATCCTTCACCGATTTTTGTTTGAATGGTGTGGCATATGATGATCCAGCCTTTATCTTCGTTAGCACCATTCCTGTCGTATGAAAAAAAATATTGTACTTTTTTTATTGTTCAACAGTTTTTTTATCGGCCTGGTACAGGCGCAGATTGTTCCTGTAACGGCCAGTTCTGCTGATATCTACCAGCAGTTAAAAAAACTCAATGTACTGGGTTCTGTATTGTACATAGCAGCCCATCCCGATGATGAGAACAATGGATTATTACCGTATCTCGCCAAAGAAAAATTATACCGTACAGCATACCTGAGTTTGACAAGAGGTGATGGCGGTCAGAACCTGATTGGTCCTGAGCAGGGAATTGAATTAGGTATGATCAGAACTCATGAATTAATGGCAGCAAGAGCCATTGATGGATCGGAACAATATTTTACAAGGGCGTATGAATTTGGTTTTAGTAAGAGCGCTGATGAAGCATTACGTGTATGGGATCGTGAACAGGTATTGGCGGATGTGGTTTGGATGATCCGTTCATTACAACCCGATATTATCATTGCACGCTTTCCGCCCGATGCCAGAGCAGGTCATGGCCATCATGCCGCTTCAGCCATTATTGCAAATGAAGCCTATGCCGCAGCGGCTGATTCAACAAAATTTACAGAGCAATTTAAATATGGCGTTAAGGCATGGAAGGCAAAGCGTTTACTGTGGAATACCTTCAATTTTGGCCGAACGAATACGATAAGTGAAAATCAGTTGAAGATGGAAGTAGGGGCTTACAATCCCTTACTCGGCAAAAGTTATGGGGAATTAGGCGGTGAAGCGAGAAGCATGCATAAAAGTCAGGCAGAAGGTAGGCCAAGAAGAAGAGGTGAAGTGTTTGAGTACTTTGTTCATGTTGCAGGTGATTCAGCCAAAACAGATATTATGGAGGATGTAAATATCGGCTGGTCCAGATTAAAACAAGGCAGGGAAGTAACAGTAGTAAACCCGGAAGGGAAAGAGAGCAAAGTGCAACTGTCTACAGAAGCTGATATTAGTCAGATTCAAAGCACCATTCAGTCAATTATAAATCAGTACGATTTTAAGCAGCCTGAGAAATCAGTGCCCGAACTTGTTAAGTTGTATAAGCAGATGTATAATAAAATGCCTTCTGGAGCATGGCGCTCTCAGAAACTGAAAGAAGTTCAGGAAATTATTGAATATGCATCCGGGTTATTTGTAGAAGCTTTCACCCAACAGGAAACAGCATTAAAAGGAGATAGTGTGCGGGTGAATTTCTTTGTAAATAAGCGAAGCAATGTGAATGCCAGCATCAGGTCAATGCGTTTTACGGGAGCAGAAGATACGGTTATCATGCAGGCAATGGAAAAGAACAGAAATTATCAGTATGCGCGTACACTGGTAGCCAATAAAGGGCCGGAGTATACCCAACCCTATTGGCTTCGTCAAACAAAAGCAAGGGATGGCATGTTTGTGGTAGATGATCAACAGGATATTGGTAAAGCATGGAGTGATCCGGTGTATAGTGCAGTATTTGATATTGAAGTAGAAGGAGTCCTCTTTCAGTTACAAAGACCTGTAATGTATAAGTATGTGGATGCAGAACGGGGAGAGTTATATCAGCCATTTATTATTAATCCTCATGTTGAAATATATATGGGATCTACAGTGGTATTAACAAATGTAACAGATGAAAAAGGTAAAAACAGGGCAGATTCGATGCTGCATATAGTGTATCGTTCAAATTTTTCACAACAGAATGTAACGACTACATTAAATATCCGGCAGGAGACCATCAAACCGGTATTCAGCAGGGAACAACGAAATTTTGTAAAAGGGCAGCGACAAATAATAAATGTGCCTTTGTCTAAAGTGTATAACCCTGCAGCAGCAGCTCAATACCTGGAAGCAACCATCAGTATTGTGCCACCAGGTGGACGCACATTGAATTTCTCGGATTATTTTAAATCGATTCGTTATAATCATATCCCTACTATTAGTTATGCTTTTCGGGATCATGTTAAAATATTGAAGGAAGAAATAAAAGTGAGGGGAAAAAAAGTTGGATTTATTCCGGGCTCTGGCGATATGATGCCTGAAGCATTAAAACAAATGGGGTATGAAGTAAAAGAATTGAATGATGCAGATATTACAGATGATAACCTCACTGAGTTTGATGCCATAGTAACAGGTGTAAGGGCCTATAACCTCAATGAATGGCTCAGCAGTAAATATGATGTGATGATGCGGTATGTAGAGAGAGGTGGTAATCTTATTGTGCAGTATAACAGGAATCAGGGTGGTGTATCTGCACCGAAAATCGGGCCTTATCCCTTTCAGATATCATCCAATCGTGTTACAGAAGAAGACGCAGAAGTAAGATTTGTTATACCTGATCATTCCGTGTTGAACTTCCCAAATAAAATCAGCAGCGTTGATTTTATTGATTGGGTACAGGAAAGAAGTACTTACCAGGCCGATCAGGCAGATAGCCGTTACCAGTCTCCATTGTCTATGAATGATACAGGTGAAAAAGCCAGTACCGGAAGTTTGATTACAACTGCTTATGGGAAAGGTAATTTTGCTTATGTAAGTCTGGTCATGTTCAGGCAATTGCCGGCAGGTAACCCCGGGGCATTTAAAATACTGGCGAATCTAATAGCAATGCCTAAACATTAAGTATATGAAACAGCGAAGACAGATAGGTATATTCACGATTGTAATAATAGGAGTTGGTGTAGGATTACTCATCAAGAATGTTAGAATCGGGTTGCTGATAGGACTTGGACTGGGTTTGTTAGCAGGTAGTCTGATCAGGAATAGATAATGATAACTTGTCATCATGGAACCAAAAGAAAAAATACCTTTTTTTAAGAGCTGGAAAAGCTGGTACTTATTTGTACTGTTTTTTCTACTTGGGCTGATTGTTTTCTTTCAATGGCTTACTAAAACCTATGCATGAGTAAAATAGACTGGATTGTTTTGGTGATCACCCTTGTGGGAATCATTACATATGGTTTATATAAAAGCAAAACGAGTAAAAACCTCGAAGGTTATTTTCTGAGTAACAGAAGTATGCCCTGGTATCTTGTATTGTTGAGCATTATGGGAACGCAGGCCAGCGCTATTACATTTTTATCGGCACCCGGACAGGCATTTACCGATGGAATGCGTTTCGTACAGTACTATTTTGGGTTGCCACTTGCAATGATTATACTCTGTATCACATTTGTTCCCCTGTTCAATAAGCTGAAATTATTTACAGCGTATGAGTTTCTTGAAAAAAGATTTGACCTGAAGACAAGAACATTCACTTCTTTTCTTTTCTTACTCTCCCGTGGTCTTTCAACGGGTATCAGTATTTATGCTCCTTCCATTATACTCTCTTCATTAATGGGCTGGGATATTTTCTGGACAAATATTGTAATGGGTGGAATGTTGATTATCTATACTGTAACAGGTGGTGCCAAAGCTGTGGCATATACGCAACAACTACAATTGCTGATCATTTTTGCGGGCATGTTTGTAGCCGGTTACCTGATTGTTGATTACCTGCCTGATGGAGTAGGCTTTAGTGAAGCATTAAAAGTAAGTGGAGCATCCGGTAAATTGAATGTTATTACAACCGGTATTACAGAAAATGGTTTCGACTGGAAAGAC
>DPWF01000370.1:0-3904 GCA_003526435.1 Chitinophagaceae bacterium
GAATGGTATTTTTCTTGTCGCTGATATTATTCATGATATGATGTTTCACCCTTCCTGCATCTGCCATACCACTGGCCGATATAATTACACAAGGCTGGGGTAATTCATTCAGGTATTTACTCTCATCTACGGTTTTAATAAATTTCAATCCCGGAAAATCAAATGGATCGTCATCTTTCTCCATCACTTTCCTGATTCGTTTATTAAAATATTGCGGATAGGCTTTCAGCATTTCGGTAGCTTCTCTACTCAACGGACTATCCACATACACAGGCACACCTGGCAACCTTTTTTCAAGATCTAGTTGATTGAGTGCATACAATAATTCCTGTGTGCGGCCCACACTAAATGCAGGAATGATGAGTTTACCCTTTTTCTGTATACAGGTTAATTCAATCCATTGCAATAAGGTATCTGCTGTACCATGCACTTCATCGTGCAGTTTATTACCGTACGTACTTTCAAGAATAATAAAATCGGCCTGTGGAAATACGGAAGGTGAACGAAGTATGGCATCATTGTACCTGCCAACATCGCCACTGAAAGTAAGCTGCGTGGTTTTATTTTCTTCTGTTATTTTCAAATGAACAGCGGCACTTCCTATGATATGACCCGCATCGGTAAACAATAATTGCACGCCTTCGGTAATGGTTGTCCACTCATCGTAGTTTACTTCCACAAATAACTCCAGTGCTTTAGCTGCATCTTCCAGATCATACAATGGTTCATATGGAGGCAACCCCTGTTTGGCTCTTCTCTTATTAATAAACTTGGTATCATCTCGCTGTATGACTGCTGAATCTTCCAGTAATATACCTCCCAGTTCTTTGGTAGCAGGAGTGGCAAATATTTTTCCTTCAAATCCTTCTTTCACCAGTTTGGGAATAAGACCTGAATGATCAATATGCGCATGCGACAACCGGAGTATGTCTACCGATCTTGCGTCAAAACCAAACTCACTATTCAATACATCTGTTTCCTTTCCCATCCCCTGGAAAAGACCACAGTCGAGTAATATTTTCTTACCATTCTGTAAAGTAAGAAGGTGTTTGGATCCTGTTACTGTTCTTGCCGCCCCGTGAAATGCTATTTTCATATCTACTGCTTTCTTTGTTATTATTATTTGGCCTTAAAGGTCCATGTTACAAAAAATTCTGCCACTACTTCCTGCTGCTCATTGGTACCTACCGATTTACATACAACTGTTTGCGCCTGACCTGTAGTTAGTGATTGTTCTATTGCTGCAGTTATTTTATCGCCATCGGTACAGGTAAACAGGATAAACCCTGTGGCCTTTTTCAAAAAACTCCCTTCCACTTTTAACACCAACATACTCACAGATGGCTTGCGCTGGTATATCTGTGCAAAACCTAATATCCCTGTACTCATTTCCGCTGCCATCGACTGTACAGCAAAATACATGGACCGAAAAGGATTTTGTGAGAACCAGCTATAACGCACGCCAATCACAGATTGGTGCTGATCAAATGAACGAATCTTCAGCCCACAGAAAAAAGCAGAGGGTAATCGCTGCAATAAAAACAGGCGAAATTTCAGCGGATTTGATATTTGTTTCCGGAAAACTTCAAAAGAAGGATTCATAGTTACATTCTTACACCATAAATGTAACAAGAGCAACGCGAATGAAGAGAAAAAACATTGTTTTCTTACGATTTTGATAACAAGCGTATAGATGAGTCAATAATGAATATCGTATAGCGAAGTCCGACATTCGATATTGAATATTCCTCTGTTTCTCTGTTATTTAAAGCAGGAGTGCGGCCAGTAAATAATCGGCACAGAGAATAAGAATACAACTCACCACCACGGCACTGGTACTGGCACGGCCAATTTCCAGGGCCCCTCCTTTTACATTGTATCCATAATAAGCCGATATGCTGCTTACAATAAAAGCAAACGTATACGACTTATACAGTGCAAAATTAATATTGTAGAGGTTCAGGTTCTGACGTAATCCGATATCAAAAATATCAGGTGCGAGAATACCTGCCATATTTCCTGCAGTTCTTCCTCCCCAGATACCTAATACAGCAGAAATAGTGATGAGACAGGGAATCACTAAAAGTGAACCCAGAATTTTAGGCATCACGAGATAACTTTTTGTATTGATACCCATGATCTCTAATGCATCAATCTGTTCACTGATACGCATATTACCCAGCTCACTTGCAATCTTACTACCTACCACACCTGCCAGTACTATACTTACAACCGTAGGCGATAATTCGAGAATCATACTGTCTCTGACAATCTGGGCAATAGTAGCCTGCGGCACCAACGGACTCACCAACTGATAAGCTGTTTGAACAGTGGTTACCGCTCCGAGAAATAATGAAATAATCACCACAATTGGCAATGCCCCTAACCCAATTTCCACGCACTGGTGCATAAACTCTTTCCAGTACATGCGCCAGTTCTCTGGTTTGGTAAACATGCCTTTCAGCATGAGTAAATATGAACCTAAATGGGTGAAAAATGACATTGTGTGTATTTTTTTCTATCAACCTGTACCGACCATGGACCATAGTTAATAGTACATAGTAAATTTTATGTTTGAAACAATCCATATCCATTGACTATGGATCATGGACGATTAACTACTTTTTCCTCTTCTTCAAACGTTTCCACCAGCTACTACGCTGAACAACGTCGTTCGTATCCATGCGACATTTAAGCTGTGCATCTACTACGGCTACAAGTGCCATATTAATGATGCTTCTTACTGTACTTCCCAATTGTAATACATGCACTGGTTTTTTTAGTCCCAAAAGGATCGGACCAATCGCATCTGCACCACCTACTTCTTTCAATAAATTATACGCCACATTACCGGCAGTCAGGTTGGGGAATATCAAAATATTTACATCTTCGTCTACCAGTTCACTGAACGGATAATTATCACGCAAAATCTCTTTATTGAAAGCCATACTACCCTGCATTTCTCCATCAACAACCAGTGATGGATTACGTTGTTTGAGGATACGTGTTGCTTCTGCTACCAGTTTGGCTTCGGGCGAATCGCTACTACCGAAATTGCTGTAACTCAGCATGGCAATTCGTGGTGTTACATTAAAGTTCCGTACTTCCTTCGCTACCATCATGGCAATATCGGCCAGCTCTTCTGCAGTAGGATTGAAATTCACGGTTGTATCGGCCAAAAACAGTGGTCCTTTTTTAGTCAACAACAAATACATCCCTGCAATCTTCTTAACACCTTCTTCTGTTCCAATAATCTGTAAAGCAGGACGAATGGCTTCTGCATAATTTTTTGTAAGACCTGATAGCATGGCATCGGCATCACCCGTTTCTACCATCATACAACCAAAATGGTTGCGGTCTTTCATGATCTTCAGGCTCTCATAATGGTTAAATCCTCTTCTTTGTCTTTTCTTAAAGAACAACTCACCATAGAAATCACGTTTCGATTCCATTTCATCACTACGCGGATCAATGATCGGGAGATCAGTGATATCAATATTATATTCTTCCGCTATCCTGTTGATTTTTATCGGATCACCTAATAAAATCGGATAGGCCACCCCTTCATCATAAATAATGCTGGCGGCTTTTAATATTTTCTGGTTGTCGGCTTCTGCAAATACCAGTCGCTTGGGATCACGTCTTGCTTTGTTACCTATTACACGCAGCAACTGGTTATCAAGTCCCAGTCGTTTATTCAGTTCAAGTATGTAAGCATCCCAGTTGGTTATTTTCTTTTGTGCTACGCCAGTTTCTACCGCAGCTTTGGCCACTGCAGGTGCCACAGTCGATAATAATCTTGGATCAAGTGGTTTGGGAATAATGTATTCAGGACCAAACGACATATTGGTTTGGTTGTAAGCCATATTTACAATATCTGGCACTGCTGATTTGGCCAGTTCTG
>DPWF01000370.1:3937-5217 GCA_003526435.1 Chitinophagaceae bacterium
CCAGTTTCATGGCTTCATTGATCTGTGTGGCGCGAACATCCAATGCACCTCTGAATATGTAAGGAAAACCCAGTACATTATTTACCTGATTAGGATAATCTGTTCTGCCCGTTGCCATGATGATGTCTTTACGAACAGCAATCGCATCCTCATAACTGATTTCCGGATCGGGATTGGCCATGGCAAATACAATCGGATTTTTTGCCATGCTTTTAACCATATCCTGTGTTACTACATTGCCTACACTCAGACCCAAAAACACATCAGCATCTTTCATGGCTTTGTCGAGTGTTAAATCGGAACGTTTTACTGCAAACTTTTTCCTGATAGCATCGAGATCTGTTCTGCCTTCATGTAAAACACCATCTTTATCGAACAATGTGAAGTTTTCATATTTCGCTCCCAGTGCCACATACAATTGCGTACAGGCCATGGCTGCTGCGCCGGCACCATTCACCACAAAACGAACTTTCTCTATTTTCTTTTTTTGCAGTTCCAGTGCATTCAGTAAAGCCGCTCCGCTAATGATGGCCGTACCATGCTGGTCGTCGTGCATCACCGGAATGTTCATCTGTTGCTTGAGCTGCTGCTCAATATAAAAACACTCAGGGGCTTTAATATCTTCCAGGTTAATGCCACCAAATGTGGGCTCCAATGCTTTTACAATCTGTACAAATTTTTCAGGATCTTTTTCATTGATCTCAATATCAAATACATCTATGTCGGCAAATATTTTGAACAATACGCCCTTTCCTTCCATCACCGGCTTACTGGCTTCAGGACCAATATCACCCAATCCCAGAACAGCCGTACCATTACTGATCACTGCTACCAGGTTACCCTTGGCTGTGTATTTATAAACATCCTCAACATTATTAAAGATTTCCTTGCAAGGTTCTGCCACACCCGGACTATACGCCAGTGAAAGATCGCGTTGGGTCTTGGCTTCTTTGGTTGGAACCACTTCAATTTTTCCGGGTCTGCCACTGGCATGGTATTCCAGNNTTAGCCATACTGTTTTTTTTCGTTAACGGTCAACACAACACTCCTCAGCTTTGGTTGTGTCACTCACTTCAGGGTCCGGTCCGCTGACCGGCCTGCCCTATATTCAGGGCGGCAAAATACAATATAATAAAATAAGGACTCTTATTTCATGAAGTAACCCTATAACCTCCCCTTCTCCCTTTCTCTTTGTTAAGAAGGTATTGCAAATTTGCCGAATACCTTTTGGTAAGATTTTTTAACAAAGAGAAAGAGAGAATGGGAGATTTCGGAGAGAT
>DPWF01000104.1:0-9106 GCA_003526435.1 Chitinophagaceae bacterium
ACAAGTAACTGCGGCTGTTACTGCCCAAGTAAATGCAGCTGTTACTGCAGGTCAGATTCCTGCTGCTGCTGCTCCCGCTGCTATTGAGGCCGGTGTTGCACAAAACTTACCCGGGGCATTAGCACAAAACTTGCAACCAGGTGTTGATGCAAACTTACCTGCAGCAATGGCGGCTAATTTCCAACCTGCTTTCAACTCTGAACTACAAAAAGTATTGGTTGCCAATGTGCCTGGCGTAACCCAACAAGTTACTCCTGCTTTTGCACTTGCCAAATTGCCTAAGTATTCAGCAAAAACTCTTCAACCAGAGCGTATCCAATCAATCGAAATTGGTTATAAAGGCTTGATTGCTAAAAAATTATTTGTTGATGCTTATTACTACACAAGCACATACAGAAACTTTATTGGTGGTGTATCGGTAGTTGTGCCAACTGCTCCGGCGGCTCCTGGCTTACCTATCGAGTCGGGTGTGTCTAGTGCTTCTGCAAGATTAGGTTATTCAAGACCAGCCAATACATCAGAAGAAATAAAAGTAAATGGTTGGGCATTAAGCCTTAATTACTCTTTACAAAAAGGTTTCTTTATTAATGGTAACATTGCAAACAACGAGTTGAAAAGATTCAAATCAAGCCCTGAGCAACAATATTAGGGCTTTAATACGCCTGACTACCGTTATAATCTTGGTTTCGGTAAGAGAATCACCAGTGGCAGTAAATTCGGATTTAATATTAATTTCAGACACCAAAATGCTTTCTTGTGGGAAGCTAGCTTTAACCAACCAACTACTACAGGCTTACAATTCTTTACTAACACTACTGTGCCGGCTATTAACAATATCGATGCACAGGTTAGCATGAAATTGCCAAGCATGAAGTCTATTCTTAAAGTAGGTGGCACAAATATTGGTGGCAAACCATATATGCAAGCATACGGTAGTGCATTTGTAGGCTCTATGTACTACGTATCATTATCGTTTGATGAACTTCTGAATAAATAAGATTTTATTAATTTTCATAATTTTCTTTGGTTTAAGTTAAAAAGGGCTTCCGATTGGAAGCTCTTTTTTTATCTAATTCAACAGAAAATTTGATTTAATTAATAATTTTTCGCATTCTGTTTATAACTTTACAACCGTATTTATTAATTAAAAACATTATCATGACTAAGATTAAAGTAGCAAATCCCGTTGTTGAATTAGACGGAGACGAGATGACTAGAATCATCTGGCGTTTTATTAAAGAAAAATTGATTCTACCATATATTGATGTAGATATTAAATATTATGACCTTGGTGTTGAATACCGTGATGAAACAAACGACCAGGTTACCGTTGATGCAGCGAATGCTATTAGAGAATATGGTGTAGGTATTAAATGTGCTACTATCACTCCTGACGAAGCACGTGTTACAGAGTTTAACCTGAAACAAATGTGGAAATCACCAAATGGTACTATCCGTAATATTCTTGACGGTACTGTTTTCCGTGAGCCAATCGTTTGCCAGAATGTACCACGTTTAGTTTCTAACTGGACATCTCCAATCATCGTTGGTCGTCATGCTTTTGGTGACCAATACCGTGCTACTGACTTCGTAGTAGATGGCCCTGGTAAATTAACAATGAAATTTGAAGGCGAAGACGGAACAGTAAAAGAGTTTGACGTTTACAACTTCAAAGGAGGCGGAGTAGCTATGGGTATGTACAACACTGATGAATCGATCCGTGGTTTTGCACACTCTTGTTTCAATGTTGCCCTTAACAAAAAATGGCCTTTGTACTTATCTACTAAAAACACCATCCTGAAAAAATATGATGGTCGCTTTAAAGATATTTTTGAAGAGGTTTATCAGAACGAATTTAAAGCAGCATATACAGAAGCAGGAATTACTTATGAGCATCGTCTTATTGATGACATGGTGGCCAGTGCACTGAAATGGAATGGTAATTTTGTATGGGCCTGTAAGAACTACGATGGTGATGTACAAAGCGATACCGTTGCACAGGGCTTTGGCTCACTGGGTCTCATGACTTCTACACTGGTAACACCAGATGGTAAGGTAATGGAAGCAGAAGCGGCGCATGGTACCGTAACACGCCACTATCGTGAGCATCAGAAAGGTAAGCCAACATCGACTAACCCGATTGCCTCTATTTTCGCATGGACAAGAGGTCTGGAGTTTCGTGGTAAACTGGATGGTAATCAGGAGTTGATTAATTTCTGTCAGGCATTGGAGCAGGTTTGTGTTGAAACTGTTGAAAGCGGTAAGATGACAAAAGACCTTGCAGTATGCATCCATGGTAATAAAGTAAACCACGGCGAACACTATCTGTATACAGAAGAGTTCCTGGAAGCACTGGATCAAAACCTGAAAACCAAATTAGGAATCTAATTGAGTATATATCTGATAAAAAAGAGCATTTTAAAAAATTAAGATGCTCTTTTTTGTTGTGTTCTATTTCAAAAATCTTTTGATCTCTTTCTGAACATCCCGGTCTTTAATAGTTTCACGTTTATCGTGGAGTTTCTTACCCTTGCCGAGACCTATTTCAACTTTCACCAGATTTTTTTCATTCAGGAAAACACGCAGGGGTACAATGGTGTATCCTTTCTCTTTTAATTTGGCCTGTATTTTTTTGAGCTCCCTTTTTTGCAGCAACAGTTTTCTGTCGTGAACGGCTATGTGGTTATTGGCGGTTCCGTGTGTGTATTCGGCAATGTATAAAGCGCGGACCCATAATTCGCTGCCATCAAAAAAACAGAACGAATCATTGAAACTTACTTTGCCATCACGTATTGATTTTACTTCGGTTCCCAGCAATACAATACCTGCTACATATTTATCTTCTATGTAGTAATTGTAATAAGCCTGCCTGTTGTTCATTTCTTTTGCCATGGCAGTGGGTAACAATAATAAAGTAGCATCTAACTTCTGAAATGGATCGACAACTGTGCCAGTTTCTGTTTCAGTTTTTTCCGGTCAACGATAAAGTCAAGAAAACCATGTTCCAATAAGAATTCACTACGCTGAAAACCTTCGGGCAGGTCTTTCTTGATGGTTTCTTTGATCACACGCGGACCTGCAAAACCAATCAACGCGCCAGGTTCTGCGATATTAAGGTCGCCGAGCATACCAAAGCTGGCAGAAATACCACCAAATGTCGGGTCGGTGAGTAATGAAATATATGGTAAGCCTGCATCGCTCAATTGTGAGAGTTTGCCACTGGTTTTAGCCAATTGCATCAGGCTGAATGCGCTTTCCATCATACGGGCTCCACCACTTTTGCTGATAACGAGGTAGGGGAGTTTATGTTCAATGCAATAATCTACTGCACGACTGAATTTTTCACCCATTACACTTCCGAGCGAACCACCGATGAATTCAAAATCCATACAGGCTATTACATAACCTTCACCATCTACTTTTCCGGTAGCTACCCGCATAGAATCTTTCAGATCGGTTTTGGCATGAATTTCATCCAGTCTTTTCTGGTAAGGTTTCAGGTCGGTAAAACCTAAGGCATCCTTACTCCTGATCTGGTCAAAAAGTTCAATGTATTCCTTGTTATCAAACAGAAAATCGTAATAATCCAGGCTGCCTATCCGGTGATGATAGTTACACTTCGGACATACATACAGGTTTTCGCTGAGTTCTGTGGTGGTACAGATATAATTACATTCCGGACATTTGTTCCAGAGTCCTTCCGGGGTTTCTTTTTTATCGGCAGTTGAAGTGAGAATACCCTTACGGATTCTTTTGAACCAACGGGGTTTATTCACATCTTCACTCTGCGCATCTTCACCTGTCAGATTTGCTTCAAAATCCTCTTCACGTTCTTTTTTCATAACGAGCAATGATTGGGGGGCTAAGATAGGGATATAAGTCGGAAAGTCCGAAAGACCGTGAGTCAGAAAGACTGAAAGATGATTGTTTTGCATGAATCATCTTCCGGACTTTCCGACTTCCCGACTTTCGGTCTACTATGCGTTTCTATTAATACAGTTCAGGTCCTCAAATGCTACTTCCAGACGTTTGGAGAAGCTTTCTTCGCCTTTACGGAGCCAGACGCGGGGATCATAGAATTTTTTATTGGGTTTGTCGGCACCTTCGGGGTTACCAAGCTGACCCTGGAGATAGGCTTCATTCTTTTTATAGAAATCTTTAATGCCTTCCCAGAAAGCCCACTGCAGGTCTGTATCAATATTCATTTTAATGGCACCATATCCGATCGCTTCCCTGATCTGGTGTTGCGGTGAACCACTACCACCATGGAATACAAAATACACCGGTTTTTTTCCGGTTTTGAGTTCCTGCTCAATATAGAGCTGGCTGTTGTTCAGAATTTCCGGACGCAGTTCTACGTTACCCGGACTGTACACACCATGTACATTACCAAAAGCAGCAGCTACGGTAAACAGCTTACCTACTTTGCTTAATTCCGTATATGCGTAAGCCACATGCTGTGGTTGTGTATAGAGTTTGTCATTTTCAATACCGCTGTTATCAACACCATCTTCTTCACCGCCGGTAACACCCAGTTCAATTTCAATACTCATACCCAATGGAGCCATGCGTTTATAAAACTCAACAGAAGTATGGATATTCTCTTCAATAGGTTCTTCAGACAAATCAAGCATATGGGAACTGAAGAGGGGCTGACCTTTTTCTTTATAGAATTGTTCACCGGCATCAATTAAACCACTTACCCATGGTAGCCATTTTTTGGCAGCATGGTCGGTATGTAATACAACGGGAACGCCATAATATTTGGCTACATTATGAATATGCAAAGCTCCTGAAATACCACCGGCAATATTACCCTGTAAATTATCATTAGGCATTCCTTTACCGGCCACAAATTGTGCGCCACCATTGGAAAATTGAATGATAACAGGAGAGTTTACTTTAGCAGCAGTTTCCAGTGTGGCGTTTATGGTGTTGGAACCAATGGTATTCACAGCAGGTAATGCAAACTGATTGTCTTTTGCATCATTATACAATGCTTCCAGTTCATCACCGAATAAAACGCCGGCCCTGTACTTTTTCATAGTTGTTCTTGTTTTGTTGATTATGGAGAATCGTGAAGGGTGAATGGTCAATAGTCAATAGTGAGTAATCAGTTATTGACCATTCACCCTTCACGTTTGGGCGGCAAGATACTTCACTTACCGCAAACACATGTTAGCTTTTTAGGTCTGTGGAAGAACTGTTGATTCTGTTTAATAACCCGCAGAAATAGGCAGGAGCCTGCATTAAACGGCTGCCATACCAACTGAACATTTCTCCATCTACCAGTTCAATAGGAGTACCCGGTAATGCATGTTGCATGGCTTCAATATGTTTATGGGCAAACGGGTAAGGTTCGGATGATAACAGTATACATTCAGGCGATAAGGATTGTAATGCTTCAACGGTTGTTTCAGGGTAGCGTTTCGATTCAGCAAATAAATTATAGAAGCCGCAGTAACGGAGCATATCGTGTATAAATGTATCTGACCCAATGGTCATATAGGGGTCTTTCCAGATCAGGTAAACGCAGGTTTTTATTCCTGCTTGTTGCATTTGTTTCTGTAATGCTGTAAATCCCAGTTCTGTTTTCTGAATAATCTCTCCGGCCTTTTTTTCTTTTTCTGTGATATGACCAATCTGCCTGATCATTTCATAAGCATCCTGCAAAGTATTGATATCAGAGGTCCACACAGGTGCAATACTTCTCAGGGCTTCTACCTGTTCTTTTACATTCTCTTCTTTGTTGGCAATGATAAGATCGGGAGATAGCGCTGTAACCCGATCCGTTTTTACATCTTTTGTACCACCCACTCTTGTCTTGTTACGGAACCATTCATTCGGGTGTACACAGAATTTGGTGATACCCACTACTTCATGTTCGAGACCTAGGTCTGCCAGCAATTCGGTCTGTGAAGGCACTAGTGAAACAATCCGTTTTGGTGCAGATGTCAATGAAATAGTATTACCGGTCTGGTCAGTGAACAAAGCCATGCTGCAAAATACAGAACTTCCTTGGATGAGGTCAGGAGCCAGCGATGTCAACAGATACAAGTGGAATACTACTGTCTGACGGACTGTATGTTTTTTCTGTCAGTTTTTTCCAGCCTGCAAAAAGTGCGTGATATTCAGGTGTGAGGTACTGTGAAAGGAGGGAAGTTATTTTTTCAACTGCTTGTACAGAAATGGTTACCGATGTTTCAATCCTTGTTTTCATACGGCAAACATAGTTACTCTTTTATAACCTGTTTCATCAGGTATTGTTATTGGCTATAACTAAAAGTTATATATCTTTTCGGCGATCCGGATCAGAGTCTGGTTGAGTTCACTGCTTTCCCCTTTTCTTTCAATAAAGTAGAAATTCCTTTCAATATGGAGTCCGTTAAAATGTATTTCTGTCAATTCGCCCTGTTCCAGCTCTTTCAAAACAGAACGCTGTGGCAAAAAACCGAGCAGGTCAGATTCTACGAGAAAGTTTTTCAATGCTTCTGTTCCACCAAGACGCGCTTTGGTTTGTAAGGAACTCATTTTTATTTTTTTCTTTTCGAGAGCAGACCTTAGGGCGGCAAGGGTTCCACTGCCTATTTCTCTTAGTGCCAAGGGTAAATGCAATAATTCATCGAGTTCATATTGTTTCTTTTTTGCGATGGCACTTTTCTTGCTGCATACGGCTACTACTTTATCTGTAATAAAGGGACGATGACTCACCTGTGTGAGTTTGGAGCGACCTTCTACAATACCCAGATTGATTTCTCCGTTTAACAATGCCTGCAAAACAATCTCTGTATTCCGGTTCAGCAGGTTGATGACAATCTGCGGATACCTGGATTGAAAAGCAGACAGTACTTTAGGCAAAATGTACAGTGCAACTGTAGTGCTGGCACCCAGTTTCAGTGTGCCTTTTACCTGTAAAAGATCTTTGATGGCCGATAACTCAAATTCTGTCTGATCCTGTATAGCTTTTACTTCTGTGAGCTTTTCATACAATAGCCTTCCTGCTTCTGTTAATTCAATACTCACCCCTTTTCTTTCAAACAAACGGGTAGCATACTGCTCTTCCAGGTTTCTGATATGTTTGCTGATGGCAGGCTGTGAAATAAAAAGTAACTGACTTGCTTTAGAGAAGCTTTTCTGTCTTGCCACTTCAAGAAAAACTTCATGCTTTACAGAGAGCATTGGAATGGTTTATGGAATGATAAAGGTATCTTTTAAAAACAAACCGCATAAAAAAAGCCCTGCAGATTCAGGTGCAGGGCTATCTCTTTGTGTTGATGTATTATTTGGTCAGACTTTGAATGACATCGTATTTGGTAATGATATGATAATCCCCTTTTTCATCTTTGGCCAGTACGGCACCATTTTCTTTATTGATCAGTGTACCAATTTTTTCAACCGGTGTCAGAAAATCTACAACAGGGTAAGTATGTTCCAGTACACTTGATACCGATGCGTCTTTGAGTTCCGGGTTGCTGAATATTTTCTGGAACAAACCACCTTCACTCAAAGAACCAATGAGTTCTCCATCTTTTAATACAGGGATCTGTTCGATATCGTATTTCTTCATCAGTTCCACTGCCGCCGCAACAGTATGATCGGGGGCCACGGTAATCAGTTTTTGTCCACCTCGCCCATTTACAATATCCTTGAAAGTTTTTACATCAAGGAAACCGCGTTCCATCATCCACTGATCGTTGTACACTTTACCTACATAACGACTACCATGATCGTGAAATATACAAACCACTACATCGTCTTTTGTAAGACTGGCTTTCAGTTGCATAAGCCCCTGTAAGCAACTGCCTGCACTATAACCACAGAACAAGCCTTCTTCTTTTGCAATTTTGCGGGCCATCACGGCACCGTCTTTATCTGTAACCTGCACAAATTCATCAATTACACGCATATCATAATTCTGCGGAACAAAATCTTCACCAAATCCTTCGGAGATATAAGGATGCACTTCATTCATGTCTATTTCACCTGTCTTGAAATATTTGGTAAGTAATGAACCATACACATCTACTGCCCATACTTTGATGTTCGGATTTTTTTCTTTGAGGTACATGGCCGTTCCTGTAATGGTACCACCAGTACCTGCAGTACATACAAAATGGGTAATCTTGCCTTCTGTCTGCTCCCATATTTCGGGGCCGGTGGTTTCGTAATGTGCCTGACGGTTGGCCAGGTTATCGTACTGGTTCATGTACATGGAGTTGGGAATCTCCTGGCCCAGTCTTTTGGCCACACTATAATAACTACGTGGATCTTCGGGGAGTACGTTGGTGGGGCAAACAATTACTTCCGCACCTACAGCTTTGAGGATGTCTGCTTTTTCTTTCGATTGTTTGTCGGTGGTTACAAAAATGCATTTATACCCTTTTACACAGGCAGCCAATGCCAGACCCATGCCAGTATTTCCACTGGTACCTTCAATGATAGTACCACCGGGTTTGAGTTTACCTTCTTTTTCGGCCACTTCAACCATTTTGAGGGCCATACGGTCCTTGATGGAGTTACCGGGATTGAAATAGTCTACCTTGGCCAGTACCGTGGCAGGAATATCTTTTGCTACTTTATTCAGCTTAATCAGGGGGGTATTTCCAATCGTTTCGAGGATATTATTCAACCACATGCTAAAACTAACGTTTGTTTGCAGCAAAGGTAAAGTTTTGCGGCTGCCGTTGAACAGCTTGTTCCGATTTAAGACCGGTTCGTTAAAACGATGGGGAAAAGGGGGAGTGGTATTCTCTTTTGTGCATTGACTCGAACACCACTGCCACCTTATTGTGCAGCGATGTACGGTATAGAATCATAACCTGATTTTAGAAACTTTTCACTAAGTGAATAACATTACCTACTTCAATCAGGTTGGTTCCTTTACGTACAATTTCTGTTTTCTCCTTTTCTTCTGTTGTGGTTTTGTCTGAACCCAGGTAAGCAATTACCATAGCAGGAACTAAAGCGAGCATCGCAAACAGTTGGAGGTTGTTGAGTAACTTTTTCATACAAGTTGTTTTGTGTTTTTTAATTTGATAAATCAAAGATAAGTCAACTTTTGGTACTATGCAATATATAGTACCATCTTTAAGATAGTAATATCTGT
>DPWF01000104.1:9154-12448 GCA_003526435.1 Chitinophagaceae bacterium
TTATTTAACTTATTAGTTATTGAATATCAATTATTTATGAAATTTCTTGGATGGAAATGTTTTTTTGGACTTTGTGATGAGTGGTTCTATAACCTGATGAAAAAAGATTGCCACTGAAAACACAGAAGGCCACAGAACTATATTCTGTGCTTTTCAGTGTCTTCAGTGGCAATAANNAAAACTGTGTGTAATGTAATTATGCGCCGAAACTGGCCGCTATCTTCCCGCAAAGATCGGTTTCAATCATTTTAGCAGCTAAGCCAATCATATTCATAAAAGCTTTGTCGTTGCTGATACCATGACCAATGATCACTGGTTTGGCCACACCCAATACCGGTGTACCGCCATAATTTTCATAATGAAAACGGCTGAAATAGCTGTCTGAGGCAAGGTTACGCTGGTGGGCAATATCGTAGATGGATTCCGCCATTTTGAGAATGATATTTCCGGTAAAACCATCGCAGACCATAACATCGGCTTTATCACCAAAAATGTCGCGGCCCTCGATGTTTCCGATAAAATTAAGCTGGGTGTTTTCTTTGAGCAGGGGATAGGTTGCCTGTGCGAGAATATTGCCTTTCCCTTCTTCTTCACCCACATTCATCAGTCCAACAGAAGGATTAGTGATATTGAGGATATGCTGTGCATATAAACTGCCCAGTTGTGCAAACTGGTTCAGTTGTTCGGGTTTGCAATCTGCATTCAGTCCTACATCAACCAATAATCCTGTTCCTCCATTGAGTTTGGGGATGATGGTTGAAATGGTAGGGCGTGCTACTCCGGCAATGGGTTTTATGCTGTACATGGCACCTACAAGCATGGCACCTGTATTACCCGCACTGATAAAAGCATCGATCTTACCAGTGGCCAGTAAATGAAAACCGATGGCAATAGAGGAACGTTGCTTTTCTTTTAATGCTTTGGTAGGGTGTTCATGATAGCCGATTACTTCGGGGGCATGTATCAAATGCAAATTAGGTGATGACACCTGGTGCTCTTCCAATAAAGGATTCACCAAAGTTTCATCACCTATTAAATATAGTGAAGCTGCAGGTGTACCGGCAGACAGATAAAGTTTCAGTCCTTTCACCGCTTCTAACGGTGCAAAATCTCCACCCATCATGTCTATACCAATATTCATGCGCTGTAAGCTTGGATCAATTGAACTAAAAGGATTACGCTTTCAATGGCGCTTTTTCAGCTACCAGTTTACCTTTATAGAACAATTTTCCTTCGCTCACGTGTGCACGATGGCGTACGTGTGTTTCACCAGTGGTGCTGTCTTTGCTCAATGTAACTTCCTGTGCCACATAGTGCGTTCTTCTTTTAGCACTGCGCTGCTGTGAATGTCTGCGTTTAGGATTCGGCATATCTCGAATTTTAAAGTATCAATAATGTTTATTCCAGGTCCTTAAATTTCTCTAACCCTTTCCATACCGTGTTGTGGTTGTCTTTGAGAGCTTCTTCTTCCATCTTTCTCAGTTTCTCCAACACTTCCTTGTTACACAAAGGGCCACCCATTTCACTCTCTTTACACATTTTCTGTAAGGGAATACTGAGGTTGATGAATTCATAGATCCAGTCGCTCAGGTAAATATGGCTTTCGCCCCGACTGATATAATATACATCAGGGTCTTCTTCCTGCTCATTCATGATTTCGGGATCATCCACCATTTTTACAATGATGTTGAATTCGTCCCAAAGTTGCATGGGCAGGTGATTGCCACATCTGTCGCAGGTACTTTCCAATGCGCCATCAATATCAAACTTAAGCTGCATGAAGTTGTTATTCTTCTCCAGACTCAACTTTACATTGGTGGCACAGTTTTTAAAATCCTGCTCCCCATAATTGGTAAAGAACTTGTCCTCAATACGGTATTCATATACATGAGTCCCCGGCTTTAAACCCACAAAAGCTATCTCATATTCCCGCCGATGACTCATAACCGATTTTTAAGGGCTTGCAAAGGTAGTCCTAAATGGCGGAAATGCCAAGAGAAAGTTGAATTTTAGCGGCTTCTACTTATCAACAGACCTGAATCAGGAGGATTACTCATATTTGTATCTATGAAACCTATGGCGAAATTATCACCTGTTTTGTTCATACGTCCGGCTTTTTTACTGTTGATGGCTTTGTTACTGCATATCCTGGGTTATTTCCCCAAAGCCGTAGAGAACTGGTACAGTACGGGTATTTATAAAGGGATATCATCCACATTACGTGTTTTAACCAAATGGGCACCCTTCAGTATAGGGGATTGCCTATATATACTATTCATTATCAGTATGTTAGTGGCCCTGATTCGTTCCATTGTACGATTACAAAGAGAAGGATGGACCGCGGGGCTACTGGTTCCGATGTTACTTAACCTGTTTAGTAAAATACTATGGATTTATATTGTTTTCAGGCTTTTATGGGGACTGAACTATGATCGTTTGGGGATTGAGTATCAATTGAAATTGTCTAAAAAAGGGTATGAGACAGAAGACGTGATCCGGTTGTCGAACCGACTGATCGACAGTTTGAATGCCTGTCGTCAGCGTTTACCTGATACTTTATTGCCCCAGCCTCCGGTTGACAGTATTTTCCGGATGGCGGGTATTGGTTATGCCAGGGCTTGGGATGAATATAGTTTTCTCAACTATACGCATCGTTCTATTAAACCCAGTTTATTTACTAGTTTGGCAGACTGGATGGGTTTTACCGGCTATTACAATCCTTTTACAGGAGAAGCGCAGGTAAGAACAGATGTGCCCAAACTGGTATTGCCATTCGTGGCTTGTCATGAAATAGCACACCAGTTGGGTTATGCCAGTGAAAGCGAAGCCAATATGGTAGGTTTACTGGCAGCACTCGCTTCAGGCGACCCTTTCTTTCGTTATTCGGCCTATAATGACCTGTTCAGTTATGCCCAACGAGAAGAATTGTACTTATTGGCCATGGACAAAGATTCAACCAGGTTTCAGCAGGTCATCCAGGCTAACCGTGAAAGAATGGATACATTGGTAAGAAAAGACCGAAAAGAAGTTCGTGAATTTTTTCAGCAGCGCCAGCATAAAACTTCTGCAACACTCAATAACCTCTACGATCAATACCTTCGAATTAATAACCAGGAAGCCGGCTTAAAAAGTTATGATGAAGTAATTGGTTGGTTCATCGCTTATTTAAAGAAATATGAAAATAAATAATAGCATTAAACTGGTTACAGCCGTAATACTAACGGTGGGATTGGGTGCCGTGGGTGGGCTGGTTACAGCACCCGAAATCCCTTTATGGTATGCAGGATTAAACAA
>DPWF01000401.1 GCA_003526435.1 Chitinophagaceae bacterium
ACTGAATACTACTATTGAAAGATTCACTGCTTCCATTTGTGCTATTCAACTGATCGCTTTTATTCAAAAAATCACCCTTCTCATTTCTAGAATCGGAATAACTGGTATTATAACTTGTTGTTTTCCTCGTTTGTGCATCAACCGCCACTTTAAGCGTTGAGAAAGAATCGAGTTTTGTTTCAAATATACCGGCACCCTTATGCTGTCTTGAATAAGATACATTATTGCTTCTGCTACTGGTTTGCCGTATACTGCTATCCGGTAATAACTGGGTTCCGCTACTGGTATTCCAGCCTGCAGTCTGCATCTGATTAAACCGGTAGTGAATATTTGTGCCGTGTTTGTTTTCTTTCCACTTATTGGCATACTGCGCACCACTGTTGATACTGGATGGAAGTCCGCCACCATCATAACTATCCGAAAAGTCAAAACCATTACCAATCAATCGGCCGCTTTCATCCTCAATACCACTATTTTCAACACTCATATACTGAGACATATCACGATAAGATAAACCCGTAACACCGGTATTTGATGTTGTTCCGAATGCGGCCATTTTTTCTTTCCCGCGAAACACATTCAGCATTGCTTCATGACTATAAAATCCATTGGCATTGGTCCCTGCCGATACCTTCCCAAACATTCCATTCTTACTGTTTTCTTTCAGTTTAATATTCATGGTTTTATTGCGAACGCCGTCATCAATGCCGGTAAGCTGGGTCTGTGCGCTTTTACTATCATACACCTGCACTTTATCAACCGATCCCGATTTGAGGTATTGGGTAACCAGGGTGGGGTCATCATTAAAAAATTCATCCCCATCAACCAAAACACTGGTTACTTCTTTTCCCTGTGCTTTAATTTTTCCATCCGGACCCACTTCAATACCTGGTAAACGCCGCAATAGTTCTTCTACATTGGCTCCGGCCGGTATATAAAAACTATCGGCTTTAAACTCCAGGGTATCTCCCTTCATCCGAATAGCTTTTCCAGATCGAACAATCACTTCCTGTAAAAGATGGTATCGCGAATTCATTACAATCTTTCCTATATCTATTATACCTGTATCAGCCACACTTACATCAACCAAAAAATCGGCCATGTCGGGATAAGTTACCAGCACCGTATAATGACCGGGAACAACTTTATCCAATAAAAATTTACCATCTGCTTTACTACGCGAAGAAGTTGTAAGCGTTGAATCTTTTTTGTTGATGAGGGCAATTACAGCGTAGTTGAGAAAACTTTTACCTGTACTATCAGTAATCGTTCCTTTCACTCCTGCTTTCTGTGCATACAATGAAGAACCGGTTGAGACTATCAACAAGATGATAGCTACCAAAATACCAGGATGTTTTTTTTGCAAAAGCAGGTTTTGAATAGTTAAATATAATAATACTTTTATATTAATTAAGTCTTATAAATTACTTTCTCTTTCATTTAGAATCATTCTTTTCCATGCCCGTCTCCTGACCCTTGTTTCCTGTACCTTATTTCTTATTATTCTCGCCTTTCATGCCTGCATTTCACCGAACAACCCAATTGAGTAGTTCGGGTGACCCGAATTTTTCAGTTTTGTGTTTCGTTCAATGAAAGCAAGAGTTCATATACCGGTTCATTCTGCCATTGGCAATTATGTTACAGCCATATGGGAAACCGTTCCACCAGGGGTTTCGCAGGAAAGTATTTTGCCCAAAGCAGTTGTTGAACTGGTGTTCAACCTCTCAGACCCAATGCAGGGTATTCTGCCTCACCAGCATATTGCCAGCACAGCGCCGAATTGTTTTGTGCAGGGTTTAAACACACATACGGTTCATGTTCAGTATAGCGGATCACAACATTTGTTTGGTATTTGCCTGCAACCGCATATGATGAAAGCATTATTGGGTATTCTTCCTTCTGAATGTAAAAACACTTTGATTGATCTTACCTTGTTACAACCTTCCTTCAAAAGCCTTTGGCATCAGTTGAATGAAGCCGTTAGTTTTGAAGCCAGGGTGCGTATTATTGAAAATAGTTTTCCTGTATTAGCGCAACAGGATTGTAGCCGTACAAAATATTTCTGTGATGTATTCAGCAATTCATCTGCCTACCCGCCTGATTCTATTGACAGTCTTTCAAAACAGGTATGTTATTCATCGCGTCAGCTAAACAGAAAGGCGCAAAGCCTGTTTGGCGTTAGTACAGAAGAATTGTTGCTGCATAAAAAATTCAGAACAGCCGTTACACTTATACACGGAAATAAAAAGTCGCTGACAGATATTGCTTATGATGCAGGGTTTTATGATCAGGCTCATTTCTGCCGCATATTTAAAAACTTCACCGGGTTCACGGCCAAACAATATCAACTGAATAAAAGCGAGCTGCCCTTTCATCTCTTCTCCTGAGTAATATACTCATGCAAACATGTCCGATCTGTACAATTTTTCAGATCGCCGCTTTGTCATCTTTGTATCCATAAATGACAAACGATATGTATAAAAAGAAAATCAAAAAAGTGATGATGTATTTCTTCTTAATCCTGGGGGCCTACCTGGGTATCGGGTATTTATTACACCTGGTAATCTTCCCCGAAAAAAAACCGGATATCAGCACCTATTTTAAACCGGGTGATGTTTTTTACTCTGCTGCAGAAAAAGCCAAACAAACAGTATTAAAACAAGAGAATGGTTTTGTGTATTGTAGTGCTGTTATTGAACCCTTCGCCCCCGGACCTCCTGTTCATATTCATACTGAATTTGATGAGGTATTTGAAATTACCAACGGCGAATTGAGTATGCTGGTAAACGGCGAGGTAAAGAAAATAAGACCCGGACAATCTTTACATGTACCAAAAGGAACGCCGCACAAACCCTTTAACGAAACCGCCGATACTATTCACACCAAAGGATATATTGCTTTTCCCGAGAAATTTGCTTTTGGCCTGTCACAGGTATATGGTCTGATGGACAACGATCCCAAATTCGGCAAATCGGCCGGCACCATGTTACAAATGATTTTATTGAACAACAGCGGCTTTGATTCTTACCTGGATAACCCTCCTTTAATGGTTCAAAAAGTAACAGGCTTTCTATTAACCCCGCTTGCGAGGTTAATGGGGTATAAAAGTTATTATAAGAAATATGATGTAAAAGCGAGGAAACAGTGAGGAAAACAGAAGAACAGAGGAACAGAGGAATATCCAACTTCGAAATTCCTCTATTTCTTCTGTTTCTCTGTTTCTCTGTTTCTCTGTTCCTCTGTTCCTCTGTTCCTCTGTTCCTCTGTTCCTCTGTTAAAGAAAAAGCTGCCTTGCACAGCAAGACAGCCTTTTTCTTTACCTATTCAAACGAAGACGATTATTGATTCTCGCCTTCTCCTTCCTTCAGTTTGGCCTTGATTTCGGCTAAAGCTCCCAGGTCGCCCAGGGTGGCTTTTTCTACTTTCGCCTGGATATTTTTCACTGCTTTCTTGGTATTGTCAGACTCAGCTTTCGCTTCTTTCTTGGCAATTTCCTTTTCTTCAGCTACTACTTTCTCCCAGATACGTGCATGGCTCAACACGATGCGCTTCTCATTGCGATCGAATTCGATCACCATGAACTGTGCAGCTTCGTCGGCTTTCACCTGCGTACCATCTTCCTTGTTCAGGTGACGGTTAGGCGCAAAACCTTCTAAACCATAAGGCATTTGAACGAGGGCACCTTTGTCATCCTTACGGGTAACGGTTCCTTCATGCAGGGTTCCAACAGCGAAAGTATCTTCCAGGGCATTCCATGGATCTTCTTCCAGTTGTTTGTGGCCCAACTGCAGTTTACGGTTTTCTTTATCGATGCTGAGGATGATGATATCGATGTGTTCTCCCACTTTGGTATAATCACTTGGGTGGTTGAAACGCTTCAGCCAGCTCAGGTCGCTGATGTGGATCATACCGCCGATTCCTGGCTCCAGTTCAACAAATACACCATATGGAGTGATGTTTTTCACCAGTCCTTTGTGTTTGCTGCTCTCTGGGAATTTGGTTTCGATGGTGCTCCATGGATCATCGCTCATTTGCTTGATGCTGAGGCTCATCTTACGGGCATCTTTATCGAGGGTAACTACTTTGGCTGCATACTCATCGCCCAGTTTGAAGAATTCCTTCGCATTGATTGGTGTGTTAGCCCATGTAATTTCAGATACGTGTACCAGACCTTCAACACCAGGCTGAATTTCTAAGAAAGCACCGTAATCTTCTATATTTACCACTTTACCTTTTACTACTGAACCTTCGGCCAGACCTTCAGGCAGCACATCCCACGGGTGTGGAGTCAACTGCTTCAGACCAAGGCTGATACGTTTTTTGTCGTCGTCGAAGTCCAGAACCACCACCTGTAATTTCTGGTCCATCTTCACCACTTCGCTTGGGTGAGAGATACGGCCCCATGAAAT
>DPWF01000367.1:0-1692 GCA_003526435.1 Chitinophagaceae bacterium
TTATATTTAATACAGTAAACTGGTATTATGATAAGATCATTCCTGTTATTTCTTTTGCTGGGTTCCTCCTGTATATCCTCAAAAGCACAGCTTGGGTCATACTCCTTTAATTCGAATGTTTTATACAACGATGGATATGGAATACCCTGGACCTACGATTACCCATTCTTCATGGATGGCTCTCCCTTTTTTGATACCAGTTTTTGTACCGGTTCCGTACAATTACTGAATGGCAAAACATATCGTGGTTTACAACTGAAACTTAACCTCGAACAACAAAAAATTATCTTTACAACAGATGATGGAAAAGCTTTTGCGCTTTCACAACCAGTGGCCAGACTGGAGCTTGGCTGCAACGATCCGGCGAAATCTGTTGTCTTTCGTTCTGGTTTTGGTGTTATAGACAAACAAAACGAAAGATCTTTATACCAGGTACTGGATTCAGGTAAAGTATTGTTACTGAAGTTTGTAGAGATCAGGTACAAAGACTCCAAAGCGTACAATAGTAATGATATGACCCGTGTTTATCGGCAGTTACCCTCTTACTACCTCTGGATACCCGGTAAAGACATGGTGAAGGTACCGGGTGATGAAAATGATTTACTGGGTTTACTACAGGATAAACGAAGAGAATTGGCAGATACAATCGGCAAAGAAAAATTGAAGCCCAAAAAAGAAGCTGACCTTATAAAGATCATCAACAGTTATAACCGCTTATTGCAACCTTCATAAATAAATGCACCATGAAAAATAATTCCATTTTTCTGACCTTTCTCTGTCTTACCTTTTTACAATACAATATATTGGCCCAGGATTTTGAACGTATTGATCCGTTGCGTCATGCAAAAGAAAATATTCATTTTCTGAATGATGCCAATGGAAAACCATTTAAATCGTTGCGCAATTATGAAGAAGAAGGCTCTCCCTATTTTTCAGTGGATTATATAAAGTCAAATATCCAATTGGTAAATGGTAGAACCTATTATGGTATTCCTATTAAATTCAATCAGTTGACAGGTGAGGTTTTATTCAAAACTTCTGCAGGAGAGGAAATGCTGGTGGCCAATCCTTTTCAGCGAATTGAATTACAGTATGAGGGAAAAAATTATGTCTTCAGGAGTGGGTTTCCTGCCATTGACAAGCAAAATGATTTATCGGTGTATCAGGTACTCGATTCTGGCACAGCCGTTTTACTGAAATATACAACCGTACAATACCAGGATAAGCAGGCGTATAATTCGCCCAATATAATACGAACTTACACAAAGAAAGAAAATCAATATGCCTGGATTCCTTCCCAGGGTTTAGTTCGCATACCTAAAAAAGAAGACGAATGGGCAGCTTTTTTTGGCAACCAGCAAACTGAAATGAATAGTTTTATCAAACAGGAAAATATTAAGCTCAGGAAAGAGGATGATATAATTAAGTTGTTTCAATATTATAATCGGTTATTGAAACAGGTTAGTGCAAACAATAACTAACAGGGTTATCATAAAAATTGTAAGTTAGAGTAAGCAATCCGGTGTTGTATACTTTCTTCTTAGTATCATTTGTAAACATGACCGGCATTCTTAACCCTATAAGCACACACACATGAGAAATGCTTTAATGCTGGTGGCATTTATTTTATATGTAGCTGATCTGACTGCACAAAGCGGCAACATTGCAGGCGCCAAAGTAGAAATGGATCGA
>DPWF01000367.1:1706-2099 GCA_003526435.1 Chitinophagaceae bacterium
CCGGATTCTGAAGCCCACCGGAGATTATAATGAAGAAGGTTCACCTTACTTCGCCAGAGAATTTTTCCCGGGCTCTGTTACCATGCTCAAAGGGAATACCTATCATGGTTTACAAATAAAGATCAACTTTCATACCAATGAAATTATTTTTCTGGATGAGAAAAACAATGAAATGGTCGTGGCTCAACCTGTAGAAAGAATTGAACTCAACACACCCAACGGTATTAAAATTTTCCGGTCTGGTTTCATGCCCGTTAACAAACAGGATGGCAATACATTTTATGAGGTTTTAGATTCAGGTAACATCAGCTTTCTCAAATACACTGAAGTTAGTTTCAGCGAAAGACAGCCCTATCCGAACGCCCGGTTTGTTCGAACTTATCGGGATCGGGT
>DPWF01000367.1:2137-3962 GCA_003526435.1 Chitinophagaceae bacterium
TGAACCACTACCTAAATCCATTGAAGAAGTACCTGTTTTGTTTGCAGGCAAAGAAGCAAAAATTACGGAGTTCATAAAAAAAGAAAAACTCAAACTGAAAAGGGAAACCGACATGATTCAGCTTTTCAGGTATGCTAAAACATTATAGCGCAGAGCAATTGTTTAATTGTGCTGTACATTTTGTTCTTCCTGTTTAATTTTCTGTTCCCATGCCCAGGCAGTTCGCATCATTTCTGTGATATCATATTTTATCTGCCAGCCAAGTTGATGAACAGCTTTTTCATTATTGGCATAAATGGCTTTAATGTCGCCAGGTCTTCTGGGTCCGATTTCATAATTCAGTTTCACGCCGCTCACTTTCTCAAAACTTTGTATGGCTTCCAGTACAGTAATACCAATACCTGTACCCAGGTTAAACACTTCGCATGCCGACTGGTTTTTTCCTGAAATCATATATTCCAGCGCCAGTGTATGTGCACGTGCTATATCTGAAACATGAATATAATCGCGGATACAGCTACCATCTCTTGTGTCATAATCATTACCATACACCATCATTTTTGGCAACTTACCAATAGCTGTTTGCGTAATTGCCGGAACCAGGTTTTGCGGTTTCCCCAAAGGCAATTCTCCAATTAAACAAGACGGATGTGCTCCTACAGGGTTAAAATAACGAAGCAGTACAACAGATGTGGAAGCTGAAGCTGCTGCAAAATCTTTTAATATTTCTTCCCCCATTTTTTTTGTGGCACCATAAGGTGAAGCCGCTGGTTGCAATACTGTGTTTTCAGTAACAGGAAAGGTTTCAGGGTTACCATATACGGTACATGATGATGAGAATACAAAATGAGGAACTGAGAACTCTTTTACACATTTCAAAATGCTGATGAGTGACCCGATATTGTTTTCGTAATACATCAGCGATTGTTCCACAGATTCACCAACAGCTTTATATGCAGCAAAATGAATAACACCTGTGATGTCAGGATTTTCCTGGAACACGGCGAGGGTTTCATCAAAATTTTTAAGGTCTACTTTATAGTTCTTGATTTTTTTACCGGTAATAAGCTGAATACCGGTTAATGGATAGGGGGTAGAACGCGACTGGTCATCGATAGAAATTACATCATACCCACTTTCGAGAAGATCAACAATGGTATGTGACCCAATATATCCGCAGCCGCCTGTTACAAGTATTTTTGCCATGATCAAAAAATTGACACGGCAAATTACACAGAGCCGCTTAGAATCAGATAAATAATTTCACAATATAGTAAAACAGTGCGGCCATAACTGCTGAAACAGGAATGGTAAGTATCCATGCCCAGAGCAGGTTTACAGTAACACCCCAACGAACAGCGCTCAAACGCTTTGTAGCGCCTACGCCAATAATAGAACCCGTAATGGTATGTGTTGTACTAACTGGTATGCCCAGCTTTTCTGTAAGGAACAGTGTAATGGCACCTGCTGTTTCGGCACTTACACCTTCCAGCGGTGTTACTTTGGTAATACGTGTACCCATGGTTTTTACAATCTTCCAGCCACCACTCATGGTGCCCAGTCCGATGGCCAGGAAACTGCAGAAAGGTACCCAGCTATAATGCATCACAAATTCATTAAATGACATCTGTACCCCTAGCGTACTTTCATAGTAAATAATAGCTGCACCAATAATTCCCATCACTTTCTGGGCATCATTACCTCCATGTCCTAGGCTGAATGCAGCAGATGAAACCAATTGTAATCGTTTAAACCAGCTTTCTGCTTTATAAGGATTCGCGCGTTTGCACAAATGAACAATAATAATAGTGATGATAAATGCAAT
>DPWF01000115.1:0-615 GCA_003526435.1 Chitinophagaceae bacterium
GGTCTTGGAAAATGCCCCCCCTGCTGATTAGGATCATCAAACATGCGAATCAATGCCTGCGCTTTATAGAAATCCCTTTCATCATGTATCCAGAGATCATCTGCACTGGTAGAGCCATCGGTCAAATCAACCACCACAGGTTTCATTCCATCCATTTTAATTCCCTTCTGCTGGGCAGAGCCAAAAATCAATGGTTTACCCTGTTCCAGGAACAATGCTTCATCGGGTTTAGAACCTTTTTCTGTAAAGATTTCAAAAGCACCATCATTAAAGATGTTGCAGTTCTGGTAGATCTCCAGCATTGATGCACCCTTATGTTGATGAGAGCGGGTTAACATGGCCTGTAAATGTTTGGGGTCGCGATCCATACTCCTTGCAATAAAGCTGGCATCAGCGCCCATAGCCAATGCCAATGGATTGAAAGGATGATCGATACTGCCATAAGGGGTACTCTTGGTTACTTTATTTTCTTCAGATGTAGGTGAATACTGTCCCTTGGTTAATCCATATATCTGGTTATTAAAGAGCAGAATATTTACATCAAAATTTCTTCTCAGTAAATGAATGGTATGGTTTCCGCCAATACTCAAACTATCACCATCACCTGTAACGATC
>DPWF01000115.1:622-3612 GCA_003526435.1 Chitinophagaceae bacterium
CTTTTAATCCACTCGCAATGGCTGTTGCCCTGCCGTGAATGGAGTGCATACCATATGTATTCATGTAATAGGGGAAACGGCTGCTACAACCGATACCACTGATGATAACAATATTTTCTTTGGGCACACCTATACCCGGCATAATTTTCTGTACCTGTGCCAGTATAGAATAATCACCACAGCCCGGACACCAACGCACTTCCTGGTCGGTGGCAAAATCTTTGGCTGTCAATACCGGTGCTGTTGTAGTTGTTGCTGACATATTCATCAATAATTAAAAGATTGTACAGGGCCCTCCTGTAAAGTTCTGAAAAAAGATTTATGATGCAGTGGTACCTGTTAATTCTTCCCAATATTCGGCAGCCCTGCGTGTATGTGGTATAACAATGGTACCACCTACAATGTTGGCCACTGCAAATATCTCATACATTTCATCGGTATTCACGCCGAGTTCATGACATTTACCCAGATGGTACTTGATACAATCATCGCAACGCAGTACCATACTGGCTACCAACCCAAGCATTTCCTTTGTTTTTTTATCGAGCGCTCCTTCGTCATATGTATTGGTATCGAGGTTCCAGAGGCGTTTCATGACCAGGTTATTCTTACTCAGGATCACATCATTCATTTTCTCACGATACGAATTGAATTCTTCCACCAGTTTGCCCATATTTCGGTTTTTTAGCCTGTAAAAGTACAAAAGCCTGCGACTGTGCATGTCATATATTTGTACTTTAAATCCCTAAACCAACACCATGAAGCAGTTATTTTTATGGATCAGCCTCTGCCTGACCCAGTTTTTGATGGCTCAAAACGGAAACGAGACCATCAAAGTAACCGATATGCTTAAAATAAGCCAGGTGGGCAATGTGAGCATTAGCCCTGATGGCAGCAAAACACTTTTCTCGGTTACCAGTATTGAACCCGAAGGCGATACCAAATGGGAGTATCGTTATGTAAACAGGTTATACCTGCTGAATAATGATGGTTCAGGTACGGCAAAAGCCATTACAGGCGGGAGAGAATCGGCCGGTCAGCCTGCCTGGAGTCCCGATAGTAAACAATTGGTAATTGTTCGCCCGGCAGATGGCAGACCACAATTATTCCTGCTCTCGTTGGAAGGTGGCGAACCCATACAACTTACCCGTTTTAAATATGGCGCTGGCAGCCCGCGCTGGAGTCCGGATGGAAAGAAGATTATTTTCTCCGTTAACCTTCGTCTCGATCAATTACTGAATGATGAAGAACTGAACCCCGGAAAAAAACCACCATCCTGGTCACTTGAAAAACCCGGATTCCCGGCCAATGAATTTTTACTGAATAACGCCAAACCCGATCCCGATGGCAATACAGAAGAAATAAGGGCTTACCTGAACCTGAATGCCGGCGCACAGAAAGCAAAAGTGATCAACAAACTTAACTTTCAACAGGAAGCTACTACTTCCGGAGAACTGAGTTTTACGCATTTCTATTTGATGGATTCGGATGGTAATACAACCCCTAAAGCCATCACGCATGGTTTTAATCGTTTCTCCAGTATTGAGTTTACACCCGATGGACAACAACTGGTCATAACTGGCAATGCTGGCCTTTCTGAGCATCCGGATCGTGTGTTGGAAAATGAAATTTATATCGCCAATACCGATGGAAGTAATATGAGAAAAGTATTGGGAGAAAAAGGAAAAAACTATAATAATCCCGTTGTATCGCCCAGTGGTAAATGGATGGCTTTTCAATTTGGAGGCACTTCATTTGTAAGTGTTCCAACACTAGCCGTTATGCCCCTGAACGGAAAGGCTGCTGAGATGGTTATCATTCCATTCGACAGAAATAAAGGCGGACTTACCTGGAGCAAAGATGAGCAGTTTATTTATTTCACTGCACAAAGCAATGGTGGTGCACCTTTGTACAAGGCCGATGTGAAAACAAAACAGGTAAAACAACTATCTGATTACGATGGCGGCATCAGTAGTTTCGATATTTATAATGATCTGGTAGTGTATAGTAAAACACAAGTGAGCAATCCATCGGAATTGTACAGCAACAATACGGCTATGCAAAGTGAAAAAAGGCTCACTGCTTTTAATCACAACTGGTTACAACAAAAGAAACTGAGTTTTCCGGAGAAAGCATCTTTTGTAAATGAAAAAGGATTGACTGTTGAATATTGGGTGATGAAACCTGCCAATTATGAATCAGGGAAAAAATATCCGACTATTCTTAATATTCATGGTGGCCCATCTGCCATGTGGGGACCGGGCGAGAACTCTATGTGGCATGAATTTCAGTACTATGCTGCCAAAGGTTATGTAGTAGTATATGGTAATCCAAGAGGATCAGGTGGATATGGTGTAGATTTCTTGAGAGGTAATGTGAACGACTGGGGAGCAGGACCTACATCTGATGTATTGACTTACCTTACCAAAGCTGCAGGTGCTGGTTTTATAGATACTTCAAGGCTGGCTGTTACGGGTGGTTCTTATGCCGGTTATCTTGTTGCATGGATCATTGCACATGATCAACGCTTTAAAGCCGCCTGTGCCCAACGTGGTGTATATGAGCTGGGCACTTTCTTTGGTGAAGGAAATGCATGGCGTCTGGTTCCCAACTATTTTGGCGGTTATCCGTGGGAAGAAAAAGCAAAACCTATACTGGCACGTGAATCGCCCATTAATTATGTTGACAGGATCAAAACACCTTTTATCATTTTTCATGGAGAAAATGATTTACGCACAGGTGTAATACAGAGTGAAATGTTATTCAAGAGCCTGAAAGTATTGGGAAGAACTGTAGAGTATGTACGCCATCCGGGAGGAACACATGAACTTACCCGTAGTGGCAACAACAGACAAAGAATTGACCAGATGCTAAGAACCATAGAATTCTTTGACCGTTTCATTAAACACTAGATACTCTGCGAAACCTCTGCGCTCTCTTTTCTCTGCGGTGAATTTACCCGAATATTCACCGCAGAGAAAAGAGAACAC
>DPWF01000159.1 GCA_003526435.1 Chitinophagaceae bacterium
TTGGTACACATGAAACACATGACCCGATTGAAGAACAGGTGAAAGCCGTGTATGCAGCTATTGGCGATTTGTCGAAGATCGATAAAGCCATTGTGATGTTATACCTGGAAGACTATAATTATAATGACATTGGAGATATGATGGGTATTACCGCTAATGATGTGGCGGTGAAAATGAACCGCATCAAAACCAGACTGAAAGAATCGACACAAAAATATATGACCCCCGCGTAAATGAAGTGTTATGGAACTCGATGAACTAAAATATCAACTCAACCAAAAGCTGGCAACCGATCATGCCAGCCGGACAGATGCAGATATTGCAGCCTTACTGAAAAAGAAAACCAGTTCTGTCATTGGCAAACTGAAACGCAGCCTCATTGTTGAAATGGTGCTTTGTGTATTGTTTTCTGTAGCCATGCTGTATGTATGTTTTGTTTCCGATTACTGGTCCATCCGTATATATTTCGGTGTGTTTACCATACTTATGTTTCTGTTCACTTTTATCTTGTACTATCTCTATAAAAAAACAAAACAGCTCACCAGTTCTTTGCAACCCATCAAAGCCAATCTCCAAAGCGTGGTAAGTTTGTTGGAAGAATTTGTAAAAAGATATTTTCAGTTTACCATGGCCATGTTGCCTGTTTGTTTTGTGTTTTCCCTCATTTTATCCCTCATGGAACCCATTTCTGTTCCCGAAGTAGATAAATTCGTATTACACTATTTCTCTGCCAGATGGCAGGTACTTACTTTCCTGGGTGTATATATGATTGTACTGGCCGTTGTGCTCTATTATTTTACGAAATGGTATTTGAAGAAATTGTATGGGAATTATCTGGCAGAGCTGAAAAAATGTATTGATGAGCTGGGGTGAAAACAGAGAAATAAGGAATATGAAATAAAGAATGAGAAAGTAACTTTTACAGCTTATCCTTATTTCTTATTTCTCAACACCGCTACCGTGAGACGGCTGATGCAAACCAACTTCTCTCTTTCATCATAGATTTTAATTTCCCATACCTGAGAGCTGGCACCAATATGTATGGGTTTGGCAATACCTGTTACCAATCCTTCTCTCACACTACGCAAATGGTTGGCATTGATTTCCTGCCCTACACAAATAAAATTTGCGGGGTCAACTGTCATAGCCGCACCCACGCTACCAAGTGTTTCTGCGAGTGCTACAGAGGCGCCACCGTGTAATAATCCATATGGTTGTTTGGTACGAAGATCAACAGGCATCGTGGCTTTCAGGTAATCATCACCCAGTTCTGTAAAAATCATACCCAGGTGCTCCCCCATGGTATTTTTACCCAATGGCTGTATGTCAGCAATCGTTAATGCTTTATGAAACCAGATCGACATGACGTGTTATTATTTTTTGATAGAACGGATAACGGCTTCCGGTAAAAAAGGAGAAGCATCTCCCCCATTTCGCAGGATATCGCGAACAATTGTAGAAGCCACTGAAGTATATTTTGGTTCTCCGGTAAGAAAGATGGTTTCAATATTTTTATCCAGGGTACGATTGGCGTCAGCGATGGTTTTTTCATATTCAAAATCGCTCACATAACGAATACCGCGGAGAATAAACTGTGCCCCTATTTGTTTACAATAATGAATGGTTAATCCTTCATACACCACACTTTTTACCTTGGGTTCATCCTTATAAATTTCCTTGAACCATTCCATCCGCTGTTCTGGACTAAACATCGGCGATTTGGAAGAATTGATGCCAATACCCACATAAATCTGGTCGAATAATGGCAGTGCACGATTGATGATATCAGTATGCCCCAGGGTAACCGGATCAAATGTGCCTGGAAATAAACAGATGCGCATTGTGCGGGATTTAGTTACGAAAATAAGGGATAAAGGACAGATAAACAGAAGAACAGAGGAACAGAGAAATTTCCAATGCAGGAAATATTTCCTTTTTACTTTCTCTGTTCCTCTGTTCTTCTGTTTATCTGTTCTTCTGTTTCTCTGTTCTTCTGTTTCCTACGCTCCTGCCAGCAAATACAACACCGCCATTCTCACCGCTACGCCGTTTTCTACCTGGTTGAGTACGATGGAGAATGGTCCGTCTGCCACGTCGCTGTCGAGCTCAACCCCCCTGTTAATAGGTCCGGGGTGCATGATGACGATTTCTTTGCCGAGGCTTTCGAGTAAACGCCTGTTGATACCATATGCCAGGTTATATTCACGTAGTGAAGAGAATAAAGGCTGGTTCTGTCTTTCCAACTGAATACGCAGCACATTGGCTACATCACACCACTGAAGTGCTTTCTTGAGGTTATACTCCACACGAACATCCAATGCCTCTTCAATATATTTTGGAATCAGGGTAGGTGGCCCTGCAATGGTAATTTCTGCCCCCATTTTACGAAGCAGGTACATATTGCTTAATGCCACACGACTGTGCATGATATCGCCGATGATGGCCACTTTCAGTCCTTCCAGTTTACCCAGTTTCTCTCTCATGGAAAAAGCATCGAGTAATGCCTGTGTAGGATGTTCATTAATACCGTCGCCTGCATTTACAATAGCAGCGGGTATATGTTTGGCGAGGAAATGTGGCGCGCCTGATGCACTGTGCCGCATTACCACCATATCCACTTTCATACTGAGGATATTATTCACCGTATCGAGCAATGTTTCACCTTTTGCCGCAGAGGATGTGGTAGCAGCAAAATTCAATACATCGGCCGATAACCTACGTTCTGCCAGTTCAAATGACATCCGGGTACGGGTAGAGTTCTCATAAAACAGGTTTACAATGGTCACATCACGCAGTGATGGTACTTTTTTAACCGGTCTTTGTAAAACTTCTTTGAATTGTTCGGCCGTGGTAAGAATTAACTGGATATCATCTCGAGTGAGATCTTTTATACCAAGGAGATGTTTGGTAGAGAGTTTCATTAAAAATCAAAGTTAGGAAAAAAACAAGAAATCAGGAAACAAGAAATCAAGTGACAAGGGCCAGGAAGTAGAAAACAAGAAATCAAGGAACGAGCACGCAAGTGACAGGAAAGGATGAAGCTAGTTTCGCTTGTTGAGGATACTAATAGTATTTTTGTTAATTGAATTGACTCGTTGACGATTCGTTCCCGATCTGCTAATAAAGAATGATCGGGTGGAATAAAAAGTAACCGTAGCCAAAAAGTAGATTCCTTAGCCTCCCGTCGGGCTATTTTAAGTTTCATGTTTTCGTCTGCCTTACCTAAAGGGTCTGGTGCCTCAATATAATTGGCCCCTACCGATGATGAAGAACGCAGTAATTGTCTTATATACTCCTGATTGATCCATTCTTTACCTGCAACAGCACACAGGTTACGCACATCCATGGCAAACTGATAAAAACGTTTTCCCAGTTCTTCTGACATGGCCCGAAACTAAAAGGGAAAACAATCCGTTATCCGAAAAAATACATAGATAAATACCTGCGATAACCCGCAATTTTTTAAGAACCAAGATGCAAGAAACAAGAATCAAGACGCAAGGTTCAAGAAACAAGATTCAGGTTACAAGGAACAGGAGTTTACATTTGGCAAAAGAAAAGCTGCTGAACGAAAAACATCCAGCAGCTTAAATATCCTTAACTGTCAGATCAAGTCTTGACTATTAAATTACATTCTACACTAAGTTGTAAAGTTCAAACTTACACCATGAATCCAATACCTTGATTCTTAAACCTTGTATCTTGATTCTTGTATTTTGCCCCCCTTAAATCAACACAACTTCATCCACTTCGTCCCTTTCCTTCCAGCAGACTTTTACTTTCTGGGAAATGATGGTATCGATGGTTTTGCCGGTGAAATCGGGTTGTATGGGTAGTTCGCGGCTGAAGCGGCGGTCGATAAGTACACAGAGCGATACTTTGGATGGTCGGCCAAATGCCAGTAAAGCATCCAATGCGGCGCGGATGGTTCTGCCGGTGTACAATACATCATCAATCAGGATTACATGTTTATTCTCCAGACTGAAGGGGATATCGGTACTATTGGCAATATGCAGGCTTTTACGGACATCATCACGATAAAAAGTAATGTCGAGCTTGCCATATTCAATTTTACCACCTGTAACCAGTATTTGTAATTCATTTACAATACGATCGCTCAGAAAGATACCTCGGGGTTGTAATCCGATTACAACCGTATCCTGTAATGATGCATTGTTTTCCAGTATCTGATGGGCCAGTCTTTTAACCGTTAATGCCAGTTGCTGACCAGATAATATCGTCTTCAAGCCAATTTTTTATTAAAAATAATCGCTTTCACTGATACCACACATGAATTATTCCGAAACAGGTGTGTTAATTTGCCGCTTATGTTCCGTCTTCATCAATTATCCATGGTGCAGTTTCGCAATTATGAAAGTCAGCATTTTGACTTTGAAGAGAGAATTGTGGGTATCTGTGGCTCCAATGGCGTGGGTAAAACCAATTTACTCGATGCCATTTACTACCTCAGTTTCTCAAAAAGCTATTTTGCCCGTACAGATGCCCAAAGCGTTCATCATGGTAGTTTGGGTATGCGTTTGCAGGGGCATTACCATGTTGACGAGCCGGATCAGAATGTAACACTGATTGTTCGGGAAACAGGAAAGAAAGAACTACAACTCGATGGGGAGCCTTACAAGAAATTTTCAGATCATATTGGAAAGTTACCCGTAGTTATGATTGCACCAGATGATGTTGAACTAATCAGCGGTCCGGGTGAAGAAAGAAGGAAATTTCTGGATACTGTTTTATCTCAAATTGATCCACATTATTTACAGCAACTGATCGATTATAATAAAATTCTCCAGCAAAGGAATAGTCTGTTTAAACAGGCCGCTGATACAGGTATGGTAGACGATACCCTTCTCGGAATACTGAACAATCAATTAAGCACAACGGGTACCGCTATTTTCGAAGCCCGTAAAACATTCCTCCAAAGTTTTCTGCCACTGGCTTTCAGCATTTATGAACGTATTGCCCGTAATAATGACGGCATTTATTTATCCTATCACAGCCCTTTGCTACAAACAGATTTCCCTACCCTCTTGCAACAAAACAGGCTAAAAGATCTTGCCCTGCAAAGAACCAGTTCGGGTATTCACCGCGATGACATAGTGTTACAGATGGGTGAACAGTTGTTTAAAACAGAAGCTTCCCAGGGGCAAAGAAAAAGTTTGCTTTTTGCCCTTAAACTTGCTGAGTGGCAGATATTGAAAGAACAAAAAGGATTTACACCCATTCTTTTACTGGATGATGTTTTTGAAAAATTAGATGATGCAAGAATGTCGCAATTACTGCATTGGGTTTGTGCAGAAAGCGATGGTCAGGTATTTATTACAGATACACATCCGGAGAGACTCAAACAACAATTGGATGCCATCGGAACAGGGTTTCAGATGATTGGTTTGGGGGATAGTCGATAGTCAATAGACCATGGACTATTGACTATCGACTATGATACTGCACATAAGCTAACAGGTCCGCAAATTCAGCATCTGAAAACAACTGGTTGAACTTATGGTTATATATACGCTTCCGCGATGCATGAATTGATTGTGCATATTGATCGCCGAGATCTCTTAATAATTTTGAGTCTCCGACAAACTCTATAAAATACTTATCTGCTGGTTGCGGCAATCGATCGAAAACACCCTCAAGGGAATTTTCTACCATGGTCTGATATGCTATTTTGTGACAATGAACACAATAGGTACAAAAAATATATCGGCCTTTCAGGATGGTTGAATCGTATGCACTAAGTGTAACTTCTTTCTCCGGTTCAGCTACTGACGTGGCTACCACTAAGGAATAAAAGAAGAAAAGTACGATCACCGATATTATATGTTTTTTATGGCTGATCTGCACCACATTCATTTTATCGTTAATACCTGATATAATGATAGGTAACCTTCACCTCCACCCATTACGCAAAAGGGTACTTTTTTGACTTTTGATTTTTTAATTTTGACTTTTTACTTTTCAGTACCTTCACCGCATGTCAGAGTTCCACATTGGAGACGCCATCAGGGGCTTTTTACACAAGAGCCATTTAAGAAACGGTATCCGCGCCGTTCAGATCGAAGAGATATGGGAGCAACTTATGGGCAAAACCATTGCCCGCTATACTGATAAAATTCAAATCATCAACCAGAAATTATTCATCACCACCAGTGTTGGTCCATTGAAGAACGAACTGCTCTACCAGAAAGCACAGATCATTGAAAGAGTGAATGAAGCATTTGGAGAGAAAGTGATTAGTGAAGTGGTGATACAGTGAATGGTCAATGGTCAATGGTCAAT
>DPWF01000166.1:0-3239 GCA_003526435.1 Chitinophagaceae bacterium
CTGCCAGTTTTCGAGATACAAGAAGATAACAGGCCGTGGTAATACCCAATGGTTTCCCGATACAAAGTCCGATGATGATTCCCCAACTCAGGCTGCTGTTTAAAGCTTGTAAACTGTTTTCAGGAATACCTATGGCAGTATTGGCAAGTGCAAAAATGGGCATGACGATAAAGTAAACCGGTGTGTGAAATTTCAGTTCTAATTCTTCCAGCTTGGGAACAGGAACCATAAAGGCAAAAATTACACCTGCAACAGTGGCATGTATACCGGAATTAAACATACAATACCAGAGTACAATACCCAGTAACCAATGTAGCCATCCAAAAGCCATTTTTCTTTTATTCAGGAACCATAAAAGAACCACTACGGCTATTGCGCCTATCAAATAACCAAATGCTATTTCTCCGCCATAGAATAAAGCAATTACTACAATGGCACCAAGGTCATCGATGATGGCAAGTGCCGTGAGGAATATTTTTAATGCTACCGGCACTCTTTTACCCAGCAGCGATGCTATTCCAAGTGTAAATGCAATATCTGTTGCTGTAGGAACGGCCCAGCCTGTCATAAAAGGAGTTCCCTTATTAAATAAGCCAAACAGCAATGCCGGTGCAAGCATGCCACCAATGGCACCCACAACAGGAAGGGCAGATCTTTTTATGGAAGCCAGCTCCCCGCAAACAAGTTCCCTTTTGATTTCCATGCCAGCGAGAAAAAAGAACAAGGCCATCAATGCATCATTGATCAGTAGTAAGGGAGAGTTGGGTAATGATAAAAAGCCCAGGTGAGCATGGTGGTTCAATGAACCGTCAAAGGAAATATTCCACATGCTTCTATAGGCTTCGCCCCAACTGCCCCAGTTGGCAGCTACCAGCGATACAGCAGTACATACCAGCAAAGTGATACCGATGGCACGGCTATCGTGTATAAACTGTTTTAGGGGATGCAATAAACGGGTATGTACAAATCTGGGTAAGATCATACTTGCAATTTACAGATTAAACAGGGGATAGCTTATTGAGAGGAGAGAATATCGAACCTGCTTTTAGGTCTTCGATTATCCAGCCATCTGAAGTTACGTAATTTCAGTTCTTCATGATTCACCTGACGCATCGGGTACATGGTACCATCTACGGCATTGATCAATACTACGCGTTTGGGTTTGCTCTTATCGAATCGAATTTCAATGACATCGGAACTGTTTTTATTCACGCCGATAAAATTCTTCTGTTCATCAACGCCATAATATACATTCTCCGAATTGCCTTTGGCCCTTAGAAAATGAATCTGCCCGGTTGAATCAAAAAAAGCATTGATGGTATTGCCCTTCACCTGGTTAAAATACATGGAACTGTCAACCTTACTCAGTGCCAATGCGTTTTCAAAAACGTATAGTCTTTCCGGTTTACTGTTTTTCAGGTACATATAAATGGTGTCGCCACTTACCTGGTTTTCCTGTGCCCATACAACCGGTTGTTTAAATATGCGAAACACGGAGTCTTTTAATGCATAGAACAAACTGTCACCAACACTCTGCAATGAATCGGAATAGATTTTTACATTGTAATAGGCTTCAAAATATTTGTCGGTGCTGTCTTCTTTGGTACTGTCTGGTGAAAAAATAAAATCAACACTGTCTCTCACCCTCGGAACAGGTTTGGTTTTGAGCAGGTCAGATAATTTGGCCGAATAAAAAGTATCGGCAGCAATATAAATGGAGTCGCGATCCTGTTTCAATAATAATAATGGACCTTGTGTGGCTAGTAAAGAATTCTTTTTATTATTGGTTTTTATATTATTGGCGATCAGGTCGAAACCTTTCGCAGAATCTTTACCACGATATACAGCATTGCCCCTGAACTCCCCTAAGCCGCTCAAACTGTCCAGCGCCATTTCATCAGCCGTCATGGTGTAGGTACTGTCATCAATAATGGAACGTTTGAATAACTGAGCACGTTTATTTTTCAGGTCATAAAAACCATCTCGTGTTTTAATGATGAGTTTTTTATCGTTGCGGATGGTGGTCGGACTTGTAAAAGTGGCAATCTCCGTATCTGTATTGTATTGCAGAGTATCGGTATGGATGCGATAGTCGGGATTGATCAGTACCACTTTTTGTTTGAAATAAATATCCCTGGTGTCGCCATAATAATAACCTTCAGTACTGGTAAGGGTTGTTTTTTCATTCACCACTTTACCACCTTTGAGGTAAGTGCCAATCTTCACCGTAACATCATACTCGAGTTCATCGGTAGTAAGGGTGCTTTTTCCGTCGGTCAGCCTTACTCTTTTTTTCAGATAGGCTTTCTTCTCTTTTGCCAGGTATTTCAGGTATTGGGCATAAGTATGCACACTGTCGGCATCATTGATATGAATATTACCAAATGCTTCCAATATATTGGTAACGGGGTTTAACACAACACTGTCTGCATAAAAAAGTGTTTTATCCTGCCTCATGATCACATTACCCGCATAAGAGATAAACTGGTTCAGTGAATCGATTTTTCGCAGGTGATTACGATCGGCTTTTAAAGGCTCTAATAGCCTGCCGGTTACAGCTTTGGTCGTATCTGCTGTAACAGGAGGATTGCTGGTCTGTGCCACACCAAAAAAACTGCAGCACAACAACAACAAACTGCAAAAAATAAATTGGCTGATCCGCATTATTGTTTATTCTTCGTAGAGTCTAATGGTGCCATTAATGGACCTGTTTTATCTTTCTTACCAAACACTGAAATATTTACATAACGTTTGGGATGTACCCTCAGATCATCCATCAGTATATTGGCACTTCTTACGGTATTGCTCAGGTTATCATACAATGTTTTATCGTTGAGCAGTTTACCCAGCGAGCCATCGGTAGAAGAGGCTTTGGCCAGAATACTGTTCAACGTTTCAATAGACGTTTTTAATTGGGCCACCGTGCCATCTATATCAGCTTTCGATAAATTTTCAGTAGTCTTCTCCACATTACTGAGCATACGTGTTACTTTCTCATTGTTATCGGCCAGGTTTTTGGTGAAACTGTTTACATTGTTCATGGAAGCAGTAATGGCACCTGTTTGCTGGTTGAGCATGGCCTGTATAGAAGCAGAAGAAACAACAAGACTGGCAGTGGTTTTATTAATATTGGCAATAACCCCCTGCAGGTTGTTCTTGGTAGCCGGATCGAAAATGGTATTGATATTTTTCAGCACACTATCCAGCGAACTCACGGTAGCTTTAATCTGGTCGCCAGG
>DPWF01000166.1:3245-4094 GCA_003526435.1 Chitinophagaceae bacterium
GTTCATCACATCACCCAGTAAACCCGCAGAAGAGGAGGTAAGGATGGTATCACCCGGTTTTACATAAGAAGCCGCATCGCCGAGGCTGATGGTGATACTGGCATTACCCAATGGGTTTTCTTTGATAGACGCAACCGAATTACTGGGAATATTATAGTTGTCTTTCAGTTTAATGGCCACTACAATGGCAGAAAGGTTGGCATCTGCATTTTCAATATCGTATACAGAACCTACCTGGAAACCATTGATGAATACACCATTTGATACCATGATTCCTTTGGTATCGTTGTATTTGGCATAAATGAAATTACCGGTTTTGAATAGGGTTTTCCCTTTCAGGAAATTAAATCCGAGGATCAGTAAAGTGATGGCAATAGCCGTAAGCGCACCCACTTTTGTTTCGTTCGATATCTTCATATCGCAAAACTAAGGTTTCTTGGGTTTAGGCCTTCTCTTAAGGCTGTTAAAGCGGCTTTATTTTCTATTACCGGCAGCAGTAATGCCAGCCTGGTTTTCCAGGGAGTTTTTATAAATGCGGATTGATCTGGTTACTACCTGACAAATTTCCATCTGCCCTTTCTCGCTGTTCAGATAGTCTTCTTCATCGGGATTGGAAATAAAACCCGTTTCAACCAGTACGGCGGGCATATTAACAGCCTGCAATACCCATATCCCTTTTTTTNNAGCTGGGCCTTACGGCTTACACGACCTACTTTTTCGAATTCTTCTTCGATCGTCATAGCCAGTTTGGCGCTACGCTGGAAATATTGCTGGGTAAGAATATTGGCGAGCATTGTTTTGGTAGGGTCATTTGCATCGTTTTTTTTACGTGCCTCCAGAATTTTTACC
>DPWF01000227.1 GCA_003526435.1 Chitinophagaceae bacterium
ATTTTCAAATTTTCAAATTACCCATGGAAATAAGCCAGATCATACCACACATTGAAGTATTGATTTTTGCGAGTGAGAAACCACTCACTTCTTTGGATATCGTAGAACTCATCAATAATACTTTTGGTTTCCTTGAAGAGCGTGTAACACTGGACCAGGTAGAAGCAGCCATTCAGGGAATTTGTGAGAAATATGATTCTGAATTTTATCCGTTTGAAGTACGTGAAAGTGGCGGTGGCTGGCAATTTCTTACCAAGAAAGATTTTCATAAAACCATTGCCCAGCTCAATGGCGATAAGTTCCTGAAACGCTTGAGTAATGCAGCATTGGAAACACTGGCCATCATTGCTTATAAGCAACCCATCACCAAAGGTGAAATTGAATCGATCCGTGGTGTAAACAGCGATTACAGCATCCAGAAATTACTCGAAAAAGAACTCATACTCATCAGTGGCCGTAACGAGCAGATGCCCGGTAAACCACTGGTATATGCCACTTCTAAAAACTTCATGGATTATTTTGGTATCAACTCTCCCGAGGACCTGCCAAAGATCAAAGAAGTGCTGGCAGAACAGATTGTTGAAGGCACCGTGATTCGTCCGGAAGATTTTACCGATCAGCCCGTGGCCGATGAAACACAGCATGAAGAGCCTGTTATTGAAGGCGACACTTCTTTGTTAACTGTGAACGAAGATGGAGAACTCATCATCCAGCATGATGAAGAACTGAATGATGNNAAAGATACCGACACACCTGCTTCTGATGAAAGCCAGGATGAGGAACAGTCTTCTGATGAAAATCCGCAATAAGAAAGCGCCCTCTTTTTTATGGATAACGTGAAGACAATTATCTTCGTGACATGTCTTTACAATTATCGAATGAGCAGTTAAGAGCCATTGCACAGGAATTCGGGACACCGCTTTACCTGTACAATGCAGACCGTATTACCCATCAGTACACCCAGTTACAAACTGCTTTTCAATACAGCGATAAGGTTCGCTTTTTCTATGCCTGTAAGGCGTTAACCAATATCAGCATCCTTAAACATATTCAACAGATTGGATGCAATGTTGACTGCAGCTCCATCAATGAAGCAAAACTGGCCGTACATGCAGGTTTCAGTCCAGAAAATATTTTATACACCAGCAATGGTATTGCTTTTGATGAAATAGAAGAAGCTGTTACTTTAGGTATCAATATCAATATCGACAGTCTTTCCAATCTGGAGAAATTCGGAAAAAAATATGGTCATAGCTATCCTGTAGGTATCCGTATCAGACCCAATATTATGGCAGGTGGCAATTTAAAAATATCTACCGGTCACGAGAACAGCAAGTTTGGTATTCCCATAGAACAACTGCATGAGATTGTTCAACTCATGCAGCAATACAATATTCATATTGCCGGTTTACATAATCATACGGGCAGTGAGATCAAAGATGTGGATGTGTTCATGAAAGTGAGCAGTGTATTTCTCGAGATGATTCCACATTTTCCCGAGTTACAGTTCCTTGATATGGGTGGCGGTTTTAAAGTGCCATACAAAGATGGTGATGAAGGAACCGATATTCAATTACTCGCCAACGAAATCATGGCTTTTGAAAGAAAAATCGCCGATACTTATCAGCGCAATTTCCAGATATGGTTTGAGCCGGGGAAATTTATGGTGAGTGAAGCCGGTTACCTGCTTGCCAAAGTAAACGTGATCAAACCTACTGCCACTGCCACCTTTGTAGGTATTAACACAGGCTTTAACCACCTTATCAGACCCATGTTCTATGAAGCTTTTCACCGCATCCGTAATATCAGTAATGAACATGGCGGGTTGAAAAAATATGCTGTTGTGGGAAATATCTGCGAGACAGATACGTTTGCCTGGGATCGTGAATTAAATGAAACCCATGAGGGCGATCTTCTGGTGTTCGACAATGCAGGTGCTTACGGTTTTGAAATGGCCAGTAATTTCAACTCCCGTTTTCGTCCGGCAGAAGTGTTGGTGAAAGACGGAAAAGCATTATTAATCCGTAAAAGAGAGGTTTTTGAGGATTTATTAAGAAACCAGGTTGAAGCATTCTAAAACAAAAGAGTAGTTTGCAGTCGCATGATTGAGATCAAAAATATCAAAAAGACTTTTGGGGAACGAACCATCCTCGATGATATCAGTGCCGTAATGGAAGCTGGTAAATGTAACCTCATCATCGGTACCAGTGGTAGTGGCAAAACAGTACTTACCAAATGTATGGTTGGTTTGTTCCGTCCGGAGCAGGGTGAAATACATTACGACAACAGAGATATGCTGCACATGAACAATGATGAACGCAAATTATTGCGTCAGCAGATTGGCATGTTGTTCCAGGGTACAGCTTTGTTTGATTCGATGACAGTAGAGCAGAATGTTTTGTTTCCACTCGATATGTTTACCAACTGGTCGCTGGCGGAAAAAAGAAAAAGAGTGAATGAAGTGCTCGACAGGGTGAACCTGAAAGATGCACATAAACGTTACCCCTCAGAAATCAGTGGTGGTATGAAAAAAAGGGTAGGTATTGCAAGAGCCATTGTACTCAATCCTCAATACCTGTTCTGCGATGAACCCAATTCGGGGCTTGATCCGCAGACTTCAATGGTAATCGATAAACTTATCAAGGAAATTACGGTCGAATACAATATCACAACCATTGTGGTTACACATGATATGAATAGTGTGATGGAAATCGGCGATCATATTGTGTACCTGCATCAGGGAAAAAAACAATGGGAAGGATCGAACAAGGATATTATTTTTAGTAAGGACGAACTGTTGAATAAATTCATTTTCGCCTCCGAGTTCTTACAGGATGCCAAAGAAATGCGGATGATGGAACAAAATGGTTTGAACAAAAAGAATCAATAACAGGTATTGCTATGAAACATGTTGTGTTGCTGTTTGTTGCTATTGCTACTACGCTCGGCGTTATTGCACAGGATGGTGGGTCAGACCTACCTCCTTTTATGAAAACAAAAAAGTTGCCGGAGTTCAATATCCTTCAAACCGACAGCACCTGGTTTACCAGACAGCAATTACCGGCTGCCGATTTTACCATCATTGTTTATTTCAGTCCCGATTGCGGTCATTGCCAGCATGAAGCCAAGGAGATGATTAATAATATGGACAGCCTGAAAAATACGTTTATCCTCTGGGTCAGTTATCGTGAAATGGCCGATATCAAAGGCTTTGCGGAGACCTACGGTTTTTTCAACCATAAGAACCTGAAAGTGGGCCGAGACCCCAATTATGCTATCCCTTCCTTTTTCCAGGTAAAATACACACCCTATGTGGCAGTATATAATAAAAAAGGTGAGTATTTAAAGGCTTTTGAGGGTGGTGTAGAAATGCCGGAGCTGAATCGTTTTTTATCGGCCAACAAGCAGTAAATAGCGGCCCAAAAGCCAGAAAGTTCCTCTTTCAAACCATTGGCAACCCTTACCTTTGCAGCGAAAAAATTCCTCATTGCTAAATAATCATTGTTTATGAAAGTAACCGTAGTAGGTGCCGGAGCCGTTGGAGCTACCTGTGCCGACAATATTGCCCGCGCCGCTTTGGCAGAAGAACTGGTATTGCTTGATATTAAAGAAGGTCTCGCCGAAGGTAAGGCCCAGGATATGATGCAGACCGCTGCACTGCTTGGTTTCGATACCCGTATTACCGGTAGTACCAATGATTATTCAAAAACCGCCGGTTCAGATGTAGTAGTAATTACTTCAGGCTTACCCCGTAAACCCGGTATGACCCGCGAAGAACTGATTGGTACCAATGCAGGTATTGTAAAAACTGTTTGTGAGAACATCCTCAAATATTCACCCGATACCATCATTATTGTAATCAGTAATCCGATGGATACCATGACCTACCTGGC
>DPWF01000229.1 GCA_003526435.1 Chitinophagaceae bacterium
TGCAGCTATTGCCAATGGTAAGCCAACTGTTTTAGCCATGGCCGTATGGAGATGATCTTCCCCTTTTACCACAAGACTGCTTTTTACTTCGTGTTTTCGTCCGTTTAATGCATAGGTGATTTCATGTAACATTACAATCATATCCTTATCTGTAGGTTGTAATATCCAGCTTTGTTCCATTCGCCATTGAAGTATATCTGCAGCCGCGCATTGTCCTTTGTTAATGGGTTCATCCTTCAGCCATCCCAGAAACTCAAACTGGTTACGGATTAAATCATCAGACATGTATTGATCGAATAAAATCTCAAGTTGGTGATGCTGCAAATGTTGCTGCAGGAAATGGCGGATGGTTAATCCGTCTGTATCATACAATACTTTTTCATCTGTTAATTGCAACGCAACTATGGCAGCCCATCCTTTACAGAAATCAGGATATCGTAAAGTGGTTCTGAGAAAATCCTTTGTTTCGGGTAACGCATACAGGTCAATATAACTCAATGAGTCGCGGTTCGCATAATAGGAGAGCGTACCTACAGAGGGAATATGAACAGTGGTGCCTTGTTGAAACAAGCTTTCATAAGTAAGTTCTTTCACGGCACCATTCTCCCGGTAAACGGCACCGGCTTTACCTGCCAATACTACATTTCTTGGGTTCCAGCTTATTTTATAGTGCCAGGGATTATCATNNNTCACTTTCCGGCGCAACCAGCCCTCCGCAATGCGAGTAAAATGATTCGATATGCCCGCCTTGGGTTTTAATCCGATGAATCAATTGCATGGCACTCATATGGTCAATACCCGGGTCGAGTCCCATTTCACACAAAAACAAGATATCTTTCTCCTGTATGGCATCAGCCATGACTTTAATTTTAGGATCTACATATGAGGCGGTGAGTAAATGTTTGCTATACTGAAGACAATCTTCTGCGATAGGGAGATGTAATGATGGCGGCATTAGTGAAATCACAATATCAGCCGCTTTAATCAGTATGGCTCTTTTCTCCGCATCAAGTATATCGAGTTGTACTGCATAAGTACCCTTTGCATCAGCCAGTTTCTGTTGCACTGTCTGTAAATTACCATCGGCAACAGTCAGTATCCATTGTTTCTCTGCCACTACCTTTTTCAGGTAATCAATCAATACAGTAGCAGATTTTCCTGCGCCAAAAACCAGCAGATGTTTCGTCTTTAACATAGCCGCAAGCTAAGGAAAGTCCGGAAGTTGGAGAGGCCGAAAGTCGGATGAAGGGCTATTTATTCCTACCACATAATAATTTTCGGTCTTTCCGGCTTACTGACTTCCGGACTTTTTCACTTCATCTGTAACATCTCCTCATCATATGCGTTTCATTAAAAAAAACCAGCATGAAAAAATTGATTATTCTGTTGATGGCCTGTCTTGTGATAGCAGGACAAGCCTGGTCACAAAAGACCGTAGTAGATGAAAATGCACAAAAGAGAAAACTAAGCGGGTATCATTCCATACAGGTAATGCACGGTATTGATCTTTACCTGACACAATCAGACCAGGAAGAAGTAGCTGTAAGTGCCAGTGAAACCAAATACCGCGACAATATTGTTACGGAAGTGCGGGATGGTGTACTCACCATCAGCTATGGTGATGAGGAACAGAAATGGTGGAAAGGGGGCTGGATAAACAGAAAGTTAAAAGCGTACGTGTCTATCAAAACACTTCGAAAATTAAGAGCATCCGGTGGTTCCGATGTTACGATTGAAGATGTTATTTCGGCCGATGATCTCAGCATCGATATTTCGGGTGGCTCAGATCTGAAGGCCAATTTCACCTGTAACTTATTGTCACTTACTGCCAGTGGAGGAAGTGATGCCGATCTGAAAGGCAAAGCAACCCGGCTCAGGATCAATGCATCCGGTGGAAGTGATGTGAATGCTTACCAGTTAACCAGCGATTTCTGTAACGTTAAATGTTCCGGAGGTAGCGATGTGAATGTATATGCAGCAAAATCCATTGATGCCAATGCCAGTGGAGGAAGTGATATTCATTACAAAGGAACACCCTCAGAAACCAAGACCAATAAAAGCGGTAGTTCTGATATCAGAAGGGTTTTATAAGCAGACAGTTTAGGTATAAAAGCAGCCCCGGATCACATGCTCGAAGAGCAGCGGATTTCGGGGTCTTTTTTTATGCAGTTTTGTGGATAAAACCCCTTAAAAAACAGCGTTTTTTACACCCCTTTCACACCCAAAAAAGCTATCTTCGCCAACCGGCAAATAAAAGGGGAAATCCCTGCCGGAAAGAACTCAAAAATTCAGTACGAGATCAGCGAACATGGAAGAAAATCTGTTACCGGAACAAACCAGCGATAACGATCGGATCATACAGGTCAATATCGAGGAACAAATGAAAACTGCCTACATCGATTATTCGATGTCGGTGATCGTAGGACGAGCTTTACCCGATGCACGTGATGGTTTCAAACCTGTACACCGCAGGGTACTGTATGCCATGAATGAGCTCGGCAATAACAGCAATAAACCTTATAAAAAGTCGGCCCGTATTGTAGGGGAAGTAATGGGTAAGTATCACCCCCATGGTGATTCATCCATTTATGATACCCTGGTTCGTATGGCCCAGGACTGGACCATGCGTTATACGCTGGTTGATGGTCAGGGTAACTTTGGT
>DPWF01000365.1:0-427 GCA_003526435.1 Chitinophagaceae bacterium
CTACCCACTGAAAGGAAATTGCTTGATTTACGGGAGTTGCTCTGGTAAGAAATAATATGTTACTGCCAAGGCATGTCTCAATTAAGCATAAGAAAGCCCCCAAACCGGGGGCTTTCTTATGCTTAATTGAATATACCACTGCTATGTTGAAGAGTTGTATGGGATTGAATTTTTTAGTTCAATGATTAGAAAATCCAATCCTCTAAATCATATTCATTTTAAATGCTGATAGTTGCTGACAGGTCATCTTTTCGGGATGAATGTCAAGCGATTACTTTCCCGAAATAATATCAATGATAACCGACCTGTTATAAAATCGCTCTTCCGGAAATTTGTTATTAAAAGGTGCAAGACTTTCATCTTCTCCAAATCCAAAGCTTTCAAATTTTACATTTTTCTTTCCTGCCCTGTTAAGTGCATCCTGGAT
>DPWF01000365.1:453-9246 GCA_003526435.1 Chitinophagaceae bacterium
AATTTTTTGTGCACCCATAGCCCGCTCATGCGATAATTTGTGATTATACTTGATATCGCCAATAATGTCGGTGTGTCCATGAATAGTTACGATACTGTTATCGGGTATTAAAGGCGTAACAACATCAGTCAAGAATTTTTCATAGGAAGCCAGCGCATCTGCTTTGTCAAAATCAAATAAAATACTGTAACGAAGACCCTCTTCTTTACTGTCTTCTGCTTTTATTAAACTTACTGAACTTTCTTTTCGAACAGAACGACCTGTAAATGTTTCACCAGTCATTATAATTTTATAGTTACCAGAATTGTTTTCACCGAGTATTGTTTTCCCGGTAATGGAAGCCCTGTCTGTAAAATAAGGGCCATAAAATTTAGAGAATCCTCTTTCATCTGTTACCTGTACAGACCAGGATTTTAACAGCTCATTTGCTCCTTCTGCATTCAGTATAACATGACTGTCTAAAGGATCAATCTGGTAGGATGTAAATTGTACAGGTTTGAGGAAAGGTGAACTGCTGCCTCCTACCTGTAATAATAACTCGCTGGAATTACTTTCAATATCAACCCTTCTGTCTCCCTCACGTAATAAATCCAGGTCCTGTGTAGCATTTGGCTGTTCAGATGGCACCAAAGGCTTACTTCTGCCGGCAGTATTAATTCTTGATGGTTCAATACCAAAATTGTTAACGAGATAAGTTTTGATATTCTCGGCCATTAATTTTCCGTCTTCGGGATTGTTAGCCGAAGCACCGGTTAAAGTGATAGAACTGTTCGGACTATTACGCAAGCGATCACCTTTAATATTCAGGATATTATAATACACTGCCATTTGTCTGCCTGAGCGCCCTGCGTTAAGGTTGTCTGGCTGATTTTGTTGCAATCCTTCTTCTTTGAAACTCGCCGCTTCTGTTTTATTCAATTGAACATACCTTCTAGGTATATTACTGGACCCCATATCAAAAAATACAGAATTACGTAAGGGGAAAGTTTCTTTAACCTGTCGTTGTGCGGGTACAATCTTTGGTGCACGAACAGTAAATAGAACTTCTTTTTCGGCAACAACAACTGGTTTCACCGTTGCTACAGGTGCAGGTGTAAGGGCTACAGCATCGGGAACTTTCTTGGGTACTGTTTTTTTGGTTCCGAATTTTAATGCTATTCCTGTACGAACTGTATATAAAGACCATGTTTCAACAGTACGTGGAGAATTACCAAGATCTGTCTGAAAGGAGGCGAAGGGTGATAAGGTCATTTGTGTTTCGCTGTTCCGAGCAGAAAGTGGGATGTCGATTCCAAGACCAGCCTGTGCTGATATAACAGTTTTGCGGATATCACTCCAGTCTGCCCTGGTATCAGTTTGTTTTTCTTGTTTGTAAGTAAACGCTTTAGATAAATTGATACCAATGGTTGGTCCGGCAAAAACATAAAAAGCAGAAGAGAATGGAGCTAACCTTAAACTGGGCTCAATGGCCAGATAACTTAAACCGGTTGAAAGATCGGCCGGACAATTACATGGTGCCATAACCGTTTCAAATTCTCCTCCGCGGTTATCCCATGCAATATTTAACATACCTCCCAATGTTTTATTGGGACGATATTCTGTAAGTACGGAAATATATGGCCGGATACTGTTGCCTTTATGAAAAGCAGTAGGAACACTTAAATTACTGTTGAGCATTTGTGTAGTACCCCGATATTGGTTGAAGTTGACGGCACCCGATTGACCGAACCACCAGGTGGGTTGTACACGATTTGGTTTCTGTGCACTGACGGTTAAGCCTGTAAGACTTATCATCAGTATCAATGTGATGAATTGTTGAAGAGATTTNNAACATAATTCGTTGTTTAATAGTTGCTGTTTGTTGAACATCAACCCGCAGTATCAATCTGACGCTACGGGAGATTTGGATTTTATTGAACGTTGATAGTTGTATTTACCATGGTCACAGAAGCATTTAAAGAAAGAGCACGACCGTTTAGAACTGTTTGAACTGCATTGCCTGCAGTAGAGAATGTAACACCTTGTGCAGCAAGTATGTTTCCAGACATAATTCCACCACCTGCACCATTAATGATGGCTGAACTGCCTACATACCAGAAAACATTTTTCGCCAATCCGCCATTAATCATTGTTACGCTGCGCGCACCTGCGGGTCCGGCAATACCTACTGTTAATCCCGCATCTGTCTGAAAAATCCAGACAGCATTTGGATCACCTTTGGCATCCAATACCAGATTGCCATTGCTTATTTTAAATGTACCGCTAGCAGATTTATAAATGCCTGGGGCAAGTGTCAGTCCACCCAGCTCGCCTGCTCCCGGATCTATGCCACCTGGTTTAGAAGCTGGAGAAATACTGTTATAGGCAGTTGTAGCATCAGATAAAGCAAGGGTAGCTTTTGTAAAACTAACCGCTGTTCCTGGTGCAGGAGGCGCAGTAAAAATACCACCTGTTACATTTCCTTTATTCAATGGTGTTTCGGTATACACTTCTGCAGTGAGTCCATCATGGAATCCTGTTACCAATGTTGAAGCAGCAGTAGTACCCAGTCCGCCATTATTAATTACTGTATTCAAACCCTGATTGGTTACACCGGCACTTCCTCCGAATGCACCAAACGCGGCAGCACTGCCTAATGAAGGTGGAGGAGTAAGTGTGGTGAAGTTCCATACATAACTAGATGCTAAAGTATTACCTGCAAGGTCCCTGGCTGTTGTAGTAATTGTAGCAACATAGTTGGTGGTAGCCAGCAGATTTGATGCAGGTGTAAATGATGCAGTCAAACCATTATAACTTACACTACCCGGAACGTTTACCAAACCGTTTCTAACGGTGAAAGATATATTGGTAATGGATAATGGATCCATTGCTTCGCTGAAAGTTGCACTTACCACTTTATTCAATACCACTCCTACTGCATTGTTTGCAGGATCAGTTGAGATAACGGTTGGTCGTATAATATCTGCTGCAGCACTTGTTGTAAAGGTCCATATGTAGTTCGACGCAAGTGTATTACCACTTGGATCTTTAGCACCTGTAGTAATCGTACCCGTATAAGTAGTAGCAGGATTCAGGTTGGCAGCAGGAGAGAAAGTAGCAGTTAAGCCGCTATAGGTAACGGTACCCACCACTGCTGTATTACCGTTTCTCAGTGTAAACGTTTGTGTATTTAATGATGTTGGATCCATTCCTTCACTGAAAGTAACAGCTACCTTTTTATTCAATGCCACGTCAACAGCATTGTTCAGTGGGTCAGTTGAAAAGACGGTTGGACTGATGATATCAGGAGTTGGTCCGGTAGTGAATGCCCATACATAATCGTTCAGTAAAGTATTACCTGCAAGATCTTTCGCCACTTTGGTTATTTTGGCAGTATAGGTTGTATTGGGAGCAAGATCACTTGCCGGGAAAAACATGGTTGTAATACCGGTGTAAGAAACTGTTCCGGCAACATTTATCCCACCTAAACTGGTATTTACCAATGTAAAATTTTGAACAACAGATAAAGAATCCATTGCTTCACTAAAGGCGGCTGATATTTTTTTATTCTGTAACACACCAGTTGATGCATTGGCAGGATCAGTAAGAATGACGGTAGGCCTTGTTACATCAGAAGCTGCCCTGGTGGTAAAAGTCCAGTTATAATTGCTCAGTATGGTATTACCTGCTAAATCTTTCGCACCAGTTGTAATTGTAGCTGTATATACTGTTGAAGGTGCAAGATTGGCTAAAGGTGTTAGCGTAGCAGTAAGGCCATTATAAATAATGGTACCTAATACGGCCGTATTACCCGTTCTGAGTGTAAATGTTTGTGTGTTCACAGATACAGGATCCATTACTTCACTGAAAGTAGCAGTTACTCTTTTATCGAGTGCTACACCTGTTTCAGTATTGGCGGGGTCTGTAGAAACAACCGTAGGGCGAATTAAATCAGGTGCTGCACCCGTTGTAAAAGTCCATACATAATCAACCAGCATTGCGTTACCGGCCAGGTCTTTTGCGGCTTTTGTAACTGTGGCAGTATAAAGTGTATTTGCAGCCAGGTTAGCAGTAGGTGCAAAACCTGCTGTTAAACCCGTATAGGTAACTGTACCTGCAACCGGAGTTGTGCCCTGATTCAATCTGAAGCTGGTACCTGAAATAGTAGCAGGATCAATTGCCTCGCTGAAAGTAGCTGATAATTTTGAGTTGAGCGGAACACCTGTGGCAAGGTTAGCCGGAAAAGTTGAAGTAACAGTTGGTGGTATTATATCAGGAATTGCACCAGTAGTGAAATTGAAAACATAGTTGGCCACTAAAGAGTTACCGGCAAGATCTTTGGCCGTAGTTGAAATGGTAACAGCATAAGTTGTATTAGGTAATAAATCATCAGTAGGAAAAAACACAGCAGTAAGACCTGCATATGAAACGGTACCTGGTATATTAGCGCCACCGCCTGTTGTATTGGCAATAGTAATACTTCGTGTAACAGATAAGGAATCCATTGTTTCACTGAAAGCAACCGCTATTTTTTTATTAACAGATACAGCAATAGCCGCATTCTCAGGATCAGTTGAAGTAATGGTTGGTGGAATGATGTCAGGACCAATACCAGTTGTAAAACTCCAGGTGTAATTTGCAATCATAGCGTTTTTTGCCGGATCGCGGATACCTGTTGTTAATGTTGCAGTATACACTGTATTAGGAGCCAGATTAACAGTAGGCGAAAAAGTAGCTGTCACTCCGGTATAACTGAGTATACCTGCAATAGGTGTGGTGCCCTGCATTACTTTAAAAGTAGTTGCATTAATGCTGGCTGGATCAAGTGCTTCATTGAAACTGGCAGTAATTGGTGAATTTAAACTTACACCTGTCGCATTGTTTAAGGGAGTCGTAGATACTACTTCAGGACAAAGACCTTTAGTTCCATTTTCTTCTACTACTTTTTTACATCCGGCTGACAGAAGAATTAAAAAAGGCAGAATCAGCCACTTTCCTGTTATCAGTAACAAATCATTTTTCTCAAACTGGAAAAATGTATGATAAGCTTTCAATAATTTTTTTCTCATAATGTATGTACTCGTAATGCTTTTAGAGATTGCATTAGAAGAACATGTAAAACTATTTTATGTAAAATGGCTTTTGTTACAACATGAGATCTATTAGTTGTAAGCTTTACAGATAGTATAGGTTGATTGAAATACGTAATTCTGAAGTCGATAGTATTCAATAAAGAAGCCCCCGAGTAGGGGGCTTCCTGGTGCTTAATAAGAACCAATATACTGCCATATAAGGTCCTCCTGAATGGTGGTCCATGTTGCATGGACATATACATCACACTTTTCTCTCTATCACACGAATTTAAAGTGTCAAAAATACAATTAATAATTTGTTAAAGCATATTAATTATTACAATAGACATTTTTTTAGTGATAAACGGTCTGTGAAAGTCTTATATGTTATACAATAACTGCCCGGCATTAGATNNTAGATATTTTCCTGATTTGTATTCAATATTTTTTATGGTAAATTGTAGGATATATGCATACTACCATGCGAAATTTATTGATACTTGTATTTGTGTGTTTTTCTTTTTTCTGCTTCTCTCAAAGTGGTTTTATCAGTGTAAAGGGAAAAGAGATTATTACTCCCGACGGGAAACCCATGCTCATCAAAGGCACCAACCTGGGTAACTGGTTATTGCCCGAAGGATATATGTTCAAGTTCGAAAAAGTAAATGCTCCATGGATGATTGAACAGGTATTGCTGGAGTTGGTTGGCCCATCGGCCAATACCCGTTTCTGGAAAAGATACCTTGATCATTACATCTCTGAAACAGATATCCGCCTGTTGAAAGAAATGGGATCCAATTCAGTACGACTGCCTTTCGATTACAGGCTTTTTACCAACGAATCTTATTTAGGCGCAAACGATAGTACCCGTGGTTTTTATTATATGGACCAGGTGCTGAACTGGTGTAAAAAATACCAGTTGTATTTGCTGCTTGATATGCATGGTGCACCGGGTGGACAAACAGGTGATAATATCGACAATAGTTATGGCTATCCGTTTCTATATACTGACAGTGGTTGCCAGCAGAAAACCATTGATATCTGGAAACGCATTGCAAACAGGTATCGTAACGAAACTATTATTCTTGGGTATGATTTACTCAATGAACCCATCGCACATTTTTTTGATCAGGATAAACTGAATCCTTTGCTTGAACCATTGTACCAACGCATAGTAAGTGCCATCAGACAGGTAGATAAAAATCATCTTATCTTTTTGGAAGGTGCACAGTGGGCCTCTAAATTCAATATGTTTTCAAAACCTTTTGATCATAAACTGGTATATAGTTTTCATAAATACTGGACCGACACCACACAGGAAGTAATACAGGAATATGTTGATTTCCGGAACCGGTTTGATGTTCCGATTTATGTGGGTGAAACCGGCGAAAATGATGACAGATGGATACTGGCTTTCAGAAAACTACTGGAGAAAAATAATATCGGCTGGCACTACTGGCCTTACAAAAAAATGGAAAGTACAAGCTGCCTGGTCAGTTTTCCCAAACCAGCTTCATGGGATAGTCTGGCGGCTTATACCAGGCACCCCCGGTCTTCTCACGAAGAAATAAGAAAAGCACGTCCTAAAGATATCAGTAGTATTCACCAGGCGATGGAAGCATTTCTGACCAATTTGCAAAGCCGTAACTATCTTTTTAATAAGGCGTATATCTCAGGAATTGGACTGAGGGAAGGAGAAGTTAAAATTCAAAAGTAAAAATTCAAAATGGTTTAAGTTTTTACTTTTGAATTTTGACTTTAGCCTTTACCCCCATCCGTTCATCCTAAAAAAAGGAGCTTCGCTTTTCCTTTACCACCTGTTTGGTTATCTTACGGGCATGAAAACCAAAACCAACTTTTCGCGATACGGCCGTATCAGGTATATGGCATCGCTTTTTGTTACGGCGGCAATGTTTACCACATCAGTGGCCATTGCCCAACGCCCCGGCGGTGGTCCACCCCAATCTATCAAAGATGCAACTGTTGATGCCATTGTGAAGGAAGGAACGGAGAATTCGCAGTTGGAGAAACTGGCACATGAATTAATGGATGGCATTGGCCCACGCTTGGTGGGTAGTCCGAAAATGAAACAGGCCAACGACTGGGCTGTAGCCAAATATACCGGCTGGGGTATAACAGCCCGCAATGAAAAATGGGGTGAATGGCGTGGATGGGATCGTGGAATTACCCATATTGATATGGTGGCCCCATGGACCAAATCGCTCGAAGGCACACAATTGGCCTGGAGCCCAAGCACCGGTGGTAAAGCGGTAACAGGCGAAACAGTAATTATTCCGGATCTGACAGATTCCATTGCCTTCCAGCAATGGCTGCCATCTGTAAAAGGAAAGTTTGTACTGGTATCTATGCCTCAGCCTACAGGTCGCCCAGATTATAACTGGGATGAGTTTGGTACCAAAGAGTCGATTGAGAAAATGAAAAAGCAAAGAACAGAGCAGACCCTGGCCTGGACAAGAAGAATTTCCAAAACTGGTTATAATGCACGCACATTAGCCATTGCACTGGAGAATGCTGGAGCGTTAGGACTTGTACAATGCAACTGGTCAAATGGTTTTGGCGTGAATAAAATTTTCAGTGCCAATACTAAAAAAACACCAACTGTTGATCTGGCACTGGAAGATTATGGTTTATTATTCCGTTTAACAGAATCGGGTAGCAAACCACAAATCAGTGTTCGTGCCGATTCTAAAGAAACGGGTGTGCAACCAACTTTTAATACCATCGCTGAAATAAAAGGATCAGAAAAACCAGACGAGTATGTGATATTATCTGCGCATTTCGATTCCTGGGATGGAGGCACAGGTGCAACAGATAATGGAACCGGTACTTTAACCATGATGGAAGCTATGCGTATCCTGAAAAAAATACTGCCCAATCCAAAAAGAACCATTCTTGTTGGTCATTGGGGAAGTGAAGAGCAGGGACTGAATGGTTCACGCGCATTTGTGGAAGATCATCCTGAGATTGTAAACAATATGCAGGCTTTGTTTAATCAGGATAATGGTACAGGTCGTGTAAGTAATATTTCTGGTCAGGGTTTCTTACATTCTTATGAATATATCAACCGTTGGTTGTCAAGAGTACCCGGAGATATCCGTCAACATATCACCACCAATTTCCCCGGGGCACCGGGTGGTGGCGGATCAGATTTTGCTTCCTTCCTGGCTGCCGGAGCACCTGCATTTTCGCTGAGCTCATTGGGATGGTCATATGGTAACTATACATGGCACACCAATCGTGATACTTACGATAAGATTGTATTTGATGATGTGCGTAATAATGCCATCCTTACAGCTATTCTGGCATATATGGCCAGTGAAGACGGTTCAAAAACTTCACGTGAGAAAAGTGTATTGCCCATTAACCCTAGAACCGGAAAACCTGGCGATTGGCCAGCGCCTACCAAAGCTACCCGTAAAGGTGGATTGAATTAGTATTAGTTAACTGTTGATGATACAAAATGCCCCGGCTACAACCGGGGCATTTTTGTATCTAAAAGATCCTCGTATATGACAGATATTCAATAAGTTAAAATAAAACAGGCACGCTTATTGAATGTAGTAGTATTACTACCAATTGTATTTGATTTCCTACTGCATATTAAAGGGAAATGCTATTGCGCAAAGCGTCTATCCACTTTTACTTTGTTAAACTGAATCATGTGTTTCGCCAGGTGCGGAACGAATGATGAAGAGGTTTTCAAATCCAATATCCACCCCCC
>DPWF01000365.1:9256-9707 GCA_003526435.1 Chitinophagaceae bacterium
AATGATTTCATTGTTTACCCGACAATGAAAAAGGGATTAGTTAACCTTAAAAACAAAGTATATGTTCAGGAAAGTAATGGTTGTGAATGATGATGAGATTTCTTTGTTTGTATCCAGTAAAATGATCGGCAAAACAGGTTTTGCCGGTGAAGTAATAACAGCAGGTAACGGTTTGAAAGCACTGCAGGTATTTGATAGTTTTTTACTCAACAGTAAAGGGCCCTTGGATGTACCTGAACTGGTGTTCCTCGATCTTCATATGCCCGTAATGGATGGTTGGGAATTCATGGAAGTATTTGCTGAGAAATATGCATATATTTTTCCCTCCGTTCGTTTTGTAATTTTATCATCCTCCATTGATCCGGATGATATACAAAAACTCAAACGTTTTTCAGCAGTAATAGAGCTGATTCGTAACCCCCTGAGTTTTGAAGTACTCACAAAACTGAAA
>DPWF01000408.1 GCA_003526435.1 Chitinophagaceae bacterium
GAATACTTTTTTTCAGGAAGGAGAAATTTATGTAAATGCACAGGTGCTGAAAAAGATCAGCGCCGATGAGGCCTATGCCAGTAAAGCAAGATTTACCACCTGTAACCTCGATACTCCCCATTTTGCGTTTCGTACCAGCAAAATGAAAATCATCAATAACAAAATGGGTATTTCAAGTGCGGCTTTTCCGGAGTTTGAAGGAGTACCCATGCCCATTGGTATTCCCTTTGGTATTTTTCCCCTGTACAGGGGGCCGCAATCAGGGTTTATTGCACCGGCTTTTACGGCCAGCGAAGATTTCGGTCTGGGATTGGAAGGTATTGGTTATTACCACATCTTCAACAAGAACCTTGATCTAACCACAAGAGCCAACCTCTATTCTTATGGTGGTTATATGGTGAACTTTAATTCCAGGTTTTTAAAACGGTATAAGTTCACCAGTAACCTGAACCTTACCATACAAAGTTCAAGAATATTGAACAGGGGCGGCATTTCAAAAGAAGAGTTTACTAAAACCAGTTCATTCATGATCAACTGGTCGCACAGCAGAGACAGCAGGGCCAGACCGGGAACCAGTTTTTCTGCCAATGTAAATTTTGGTAGCACCAGGTTCAACCAGTTATTGCTGAACAATCCGGTTCAGAATTTTAATAACCAGTTAAACTCATCTATCAGCTATACAAAAGACTGGCGGGGTAAATACAATCTAACATTAAATGCCAACCACAGTCAGAACAATAATACACGGTTGGTTAACCTGAGTCTGCCAACGATGAATTTTAACGTGGTTACCTTTTATCCGTTCCAGAAAAAAGACCAGGTAGGTTCGGGCAAATGGTATGAAAAAATTGGTATTGGCTATAGTGGTAATCTGTTGAATCAGTTGTCGTTTTACGATACAGCTTTCAATATTCAAAGAATGCTCGATACATTACAGTGGGGTGCACAACACAATATTCCCATCACACTTTCATTGCCATCTCTCGGCCCTATTACCATTGCACCCAGTGTTTCGTTTGAAGAACGCTGGTATGGACAGCGTATTTTTAGAAACTGGAACAGCGCTGCAAAAAAGGTAGATACTACTATTCAACGTGGTTTTTATACGGCCAGACAGATGGCATTTGGTATCAGCATGAATACGCGTGTATTTGGTACCTATACACTCAAGTCGAAGGATGCAAAAATCATCAGACACGAAGTTAGACCCAGTCTTTCTTTCAGCTACCGTCCTGATATGGCCGCTAAATATTTTTATAATACCCAGGTCGATACAGCGGGGCGTGTATTACGTTTTTCGCAGTTCGACGGAGGTGTGATACCTGGTTTTTCTGAAGGAGCATTTGGTGGTATTGGTTTTGGTATTGATAACCTTTTGGAGATGAAAATGAAAGACAAAGCCGACAGTACTGGGAAAGCCACCAAAAAAATTAAACTGATTGACGGGTTTGGATTTAATTCATCTTATAATTTACTCGCCGATAGTTTTGCGTTGGGTAATTTCAGTTTTTATGCACGTAGTACCCTGTTCAATAAAATTAATATCACTGCAGGGATGAACCTCGATCCTTATAAAGTAGATGCACAGGGGTATCGTCAGAAAGAACTGGCTTTTGATTTCAAAAAATTGAAATTCGGACGTATCACCAGTGGTAACCTCGCTGTTTCTACTTCATTTGCCAGTAAATCAAAAGATGCGTCGGATGAAAATGGAAAAGATATTCCCATCGACCCCTTTATGACACCTGATGAGCAGCAAAGACAATTACAGTTTGCGCAGGCGAATCCTGCAGAGTTTACCGACTTTAATATTCCCTGGACACTCAGTCTTTCCTATTCATTGAATTTTACGAGGGTATTGAAACCCGATTTTTCCGGTTTTAAAACAGAAACTTTTTCAGCTATATCCTTTAATGGAGATTTCAGTTTAACCGATAAATGGAAACTGGGTGGCAACGGAGGTTACGATGTAAGCAACAGGAGTTTGCAACAGTTAAGCATGTTTATTACCCGCGAAATGCATTGCTGGCAGTTGTCTATCAATGTTACGCCGATAGGTCTGTATCGATCTTTTAATATCACCATCAATCCTAAATCAGGGATACTCCGCGATTTAAGAATCAACAGAAGCAGGGTCTTTTCTAATTCGAGGTTTTAGTAGTGCGTCATAGACCATCGGTTATGGTCTATGGTCCTCATAATATTTCCACATCAATGCAAACAATTCATCTTTCAGTGCTGCGCTTGTTTTTCCTTTAGATGCCACGGGAGGGAGGAAGTGCATTTCAAGCGTATGGGGCATGAGGTAGAAAAACAGATTGGCCGGTAATACTTCTTTTGTATGAAACAGAACGGTGGGTAAAATGGGTTTGCCCGTATCAACTGCAAGTTTGAATGCACCATCATAAAAACTTTTCAAAGGGTCATTGGTTCGGTTACGGGTTCCTTCCGGATAGATGACCATATCGAGTCCAATGGATAATTTCTTTTTCATTTCATCATAACTGCGTCTTCTGCTTTCATCACTTTTCCTGTCAACCAGCACACTGCCAAAAGTGTAGATCCATCCAAAGAGTGGAATTTTGGCGAAACTTTTTTTGGCAATGGTTTTATTGGCACGAGGCATAAAAGGAGT